>NZ_JACFYV010000183.1:0-13592 GCF_016759955.1 Burkholderia sp. KCJ3K979 | reverse complement strand
CCGCTCGAGCGCGGCTATGCGGCGCTGATCGATGCGCAGACGGGCCGCGCGGTGCGCGCGCCGAACGCGCTGAAGCCGCAGCGGCGCCTGACCGTGCATCTCGCCGAAGGCTCGGCCGACGTGTCGCTCGCCGACGTGCAGCCGCGGCTGACCGATACGATCTGACGCAAGAAGCGGCGCGCGAGACGCGCGAGGATCGTCGCAACGCATGCGGCGCGGCCGGGCACGAATGCTGCGCATCGTCCGGTTCGTCCTGCCGGACGTCGCGCCAGCAGCGCTTTTCCGCATACCGCGGATAAATGGCCCGTGAGTTTGCGGGGTTATTCGTCCTCGCCTACAATCGGACGCTCGGCAGCATCCAACACAGCCTCCCTACATACTCAACGAAGGAATCGCCATGGCTCATACGCTCCCGCCGCTCCCGTACGCTGAAGACGCACTCGCGCCGACCATCTCGCTCGAGACGATCCAGTACCACTACGGCAAGCACCATCAGGCATATGTGACGAACCTGAACAATCTGATCCCGGGCACGGAATTCGAAAACCTGCCGCTGGAAGAGATCGTGAAGAAGTCGTCGGGCGGCATCTTCAACAACGCCGCGCAAGTCTGGAACCACACGTTCTTCTGGAACAGCCTGTCGCCGAACGGCGGCGGCGCACCGACGGGCGCGCTGGGCGACGCGATCAATGCGAAGTGGGGTTCGTACGACGCATTCAAGGAAGCGTTCACGAAGGCCGCGGTCGGCACGTTCGGTTCGGGCTGGGCATGGCTCGTGAAGAAGGCCGACGGTTCGCTCGACATCGTGTCGACGAGCAACGCAGCCACGCCGCTGACGACCGCCGACAAGGCACTGCTGACGATCGACGTGTGGGAACACGCGTACTACATCGACTACCGCAACGCCCGTCCGAAGTTCGTCGAAGCGTACTGGAACATCGTGAACTGGGACTTCGCAGCGAAGAACTTCGCGTAAGTCCGGCGCCTGCGCGCCGCCACGGCGCGCGGCATCGAAAAAAAGCCCTCGTTTCGAGGGCTTTTTGTTTTTGCGCGGCCCGAACGTGCCGCGTCCGCCGGATCAGCCGGCGATGCCGAGCAGCCAGCCGAGCGCCGCGCTCGCGATCACGACGGCCCACGGCGGCACGCGCCAGAACACCAGCGCGACGAAGGCGACCAGCGCGGCGGCCAGGTCGCGCGGCGCGACGATCGTGTCGGTCCAGACCGGGTGATAGAGCGCGGCGAGCAGCAGCCCGACGACGGCCGCGTTCACGCCGGCGAGCGCGGCCTGCATGTGCGCGCTGCGGCGCAGGCGTTCCCAGAACGGCGCGGTGCCGGCGATGAGCAGGAACGATGGCGCGAAGATCGACACGAGTGCGATCGTGCCGCCGAGCCAGCCGTTCGGCGCATCGCGCAGCGATGCACCGAGGAATGCCGAGAACGTGAACAGCGGCCCCGGCACGGCCTGCGCGACGCCATATCCGGCGAGAAACGCCGAATCGCCGACCCAGCCGGGCGCGACCACGGCCGCCTGCAGCAGCGGCAGCACCACGTGGCCGCCGCCGAACACGAGCGCACCCGTGCGGAAGAACGCATCGACGACGGCGAGCGTATCGGAGCGCAGCACGCGGGCCGCGAACGGCAGCGCGACGAGCAGCGCTGCGAACAGCAGAAGCCACAGCACGCCCGCGCGGGACGACACGTGCAGCGGCAACGGTTCGTGCGCGTCGCGCGCCGGTTGCGGCAGCAGCACGAGACCGGCGGCGCCAGCCACGACGATCACCGCGACCTGCGTCCAGGCGGCCGGCGCGAGCAGCGCGACGCAGGCGGCCGCGGCCATCAGCGTGACGCGCCGCGCATCCGGGCACAGCGTGCGCGCCATGCCCCATACGGCTTGCGCGATCACCGCGACCGACACGATGCGCAGCCCGTGCAGCGCGCCGGCCTCGATCGGCGCGCCCGTCGCGTGAACGCCGAGCGCGAACAGCATCATCATCAGCGCCGACGGCAGCGTGAAACCGAGCCACGCGGCGAACATGCCGGCATAGCCGGCGCGCGCGAGACCGATCGCCATCCCGACCTGGCTGCTCGCCGGCCCCGGCAGGAACTGGCACAGCCCGACGAGATCGGCATAGGTGCGCTCGGTGAGCCAGCCGCGCCGCGTGACGAATTCCGCACGAAAGTAGCCGAGATGCGCGACCGGCCCCCCGAACGACGTGAGACCGAGCCGCAGGAACGCGATGAAGACGGGCCACGGATGACGGGCGGGGGCGGGGAGGGGCGACGTGTTCAAGGCGGTGCGCGCGGCTGGCGGAACGAGTCGCCACGATAGCGCAACTCGGCGGTCGCGGGGCAGCGCGCAGCGGTCGACAAAGGCCTGCCGTGGCCGTTGCGCAGCGTTCAGGACGCGCCGTCGCTGAGCCCGCTCGCGCGGCGCAATGCGTCGATGTCCACGAGCTCGATCTCGCCGACGTGCAGCCGCACCACGCCGTCGGCCTGCAATGCCTTCAGCAACTGGTTGGTGGTCTGCCGCGTCAGCGACAGCATCGACGCAAGCGTTTCCTGCGACAGCCGGATATGCGTGCGCCCGGCGCTGATGCCGCCGTAGCCTTCGGCGATCATCAGCAGCCGCGCGGCGAGCCGCTGCGCGGCCGGCATCACGCTCATCGACTCGACGGTCAGGAAGCTCAGGCGCAGCTTTTGCGCCATCAGCAGCGCGAACTGCCGCCAGTATTGCGGCGTCGTATCGAGGATCGCGAGCAGCGCGGCCTGGGGCACGTGCAGCAGCAGCGCGTCGTCGAGCGCGATGGCGTCGTGCGTGCGCGGCTGGCCGTCGAACAACGCGATCTCGCCGAACCACGTGACGGGCTCGGCCACCGTCAGCAGCGCTTCCTTGCCCTGCGGATCGACCGCCCCTATCGTGAGTGAACCGGCCAGTACCGCGTACAGCCCGCACGGCGGGTCGCCGCGCCGGAACAGCGCGTGGCCGGACGGCAAGCGGCGCAGCGTCGCGCGGGCGATCAGGGCGGCGCGCAGCGCGGGCGGCAGCCCGGCGAACCACGGGTTCGCTTCGATCTGCGGCAGGTACGGGGCGAGCGAAGAAGGCATGGGCACGCGATGTCGGGTAGCTGACAGAGGTTCTCGGGCGTGACGCGCATCATAGCGCTCAATAACCGATCAGGAGACGCCATGAAGACCCTCGAAGATCATCTTTCCCAGTATGCGGCCTACCATCGCGACGCGCGCAACATCGCGACGCATCTGGTCGGCATCCCGATGATCGTGTTCGCGGTCGAGGTGCTGCTGTCGCGGCCGGCGCTCGGGATGCTGGCCGGCATCGCGCTGTCGCCGGCGCTGCTGCTCGCCGTCGTGTCCGCGCTGTTCTACTTGCGTCTCGACCTGCGGTTCGGGATCGTGATGACCGGGCTGCTCGCCCTCGGCCTGTGGGCCGCGCAGTCGCTGGCGCCGCTGCGGACCGCGCAATGGCTTGCAATCGGCATCGGCGCGTTCGTCGTCGGCTGGATCGTGCAGTTCGTCGGGCACTGGTTCGAAGGCCGCAAGCCCGCGTTCGTCGACGATCTGGTCGGCCTGATCGTCGGGCCGCTGTTCGTCGTCGCCGAGGTCGCGTTCTTCGTGGGGCTGCGCGGCGACGTACGCCGCGAAGTCGAGCGGCGCGCGGGCCCGGTGCATGGCGGCGCGCATTCGCATGTCTGATGCGTCGGCCGGGCCGGTCTGCGTATTCGGCGCGGGCGCGATCGGGTGCTACCTCGGCGGCCGCCTCGCGGCAGCCGGCGCGCACGTCACGCTCGTCGGCCGCGCGCGGATCGGCGACGCGATTCATCTGCACGGACTCACGCTGACCGACCGGCGCGGCTATCGCGGGGCGCTCGCGCCGGCCGATGTCCGATTCGCCACCGATCCGGCCGCGGCGGCCGCCGCGCGGCTCGTGCTCGTCGCGGTGAAGTCGGCCGCCACGCGCGAGGCCGCCGCGCAACTGGCCGGCGTGCTGCGGCCGGGCACGATCATGATCAGCTTCCAGAACGGCCTGCACAACGCCGACGTGCTGCGCGACGCACTCCCGCAAGCGACCGTGTTGGCCGGCATGGTGCCGTTCAACGTGATCGAGCGCGGGCCCGGCGCGTTTCACCAGGGCTCGGCGGGGAGGCTGGCGGTCGACGCGTCGCCTGCGCTGCAGCCGTTCACCGGCCTGTTCGCGCGGGCCGGCCTGCCGCTCGTGCTGCATCGCGACATGCGCACCGTGCAGTGGGCGAAGCTGCTGCTCAACCTGAACAATGCGGTCAATGCGCTCGCGAACCTGCCGTTGCGTGACGAGCTCGCCCAACGCACGTACCGGCGCTGCGTCGCATTGGCCCAGCGCGAGGCGCTGCACTGGCTGGCGCGGGCCGCGATCCGGCCTGCGCGCTTGACGCCGCTGCCGGCCGCATGGATTCCGGCGATGCTCGATCTGCCCGATGCGGCTTTCCGCGTGCTCGGCGGCCGGATGCTCGAGATCGATCCGTTGGCGCGCTCGTCGATGTCCGACGATCTCGCGGCGCATCGTGCGACCGAAGTCGAATGGATCAACGGCGAAATCGTGCGGCTGGCCGGGCGCTTCGGCGCGCCGGCGCCGGTCAATGCGCGGCTGTGCGCGCTCGTCCACGACGCGGAAAGCGCGGCGTCACGTCCGGTGTGGCGCGGCGATGCGCTGTGGGCCGACCTGGCCGCGCAGGCGCCGCGTGCGGGCCACGTGCCGGCCGCGTAGGCCGGCGTCGCGGCGCTTGCCGACGGCGCGGGCTGGGCGCAACGACTAAGATGCGGAGTGCGTCATCCGACGCCCTTGCGGAGCAATCGCCATGGTGGATCGCCCAACTCTCGATGCCTACGACGCCCATGCCGCGCAATACGCGCAGGACTGGCTCGACCAGGCTGCGCCCGACGACATGTACGCGCTGCTCGAACAGCATTTCTCGCCGGGGCTGACCGCCGACGTCGGCTGCGGCGCGGGGCGCGACACGGCCTGGCTCGCGTCGCGCGGCTTCGACGTGCGCGGCTACGACGCGAGCGCCGCGCTGCTCGATGAGGCGCGGCGGCGCCATCGCGATCTGACGTTCGAACTGGCCGCGCTGCCGGCACTGGCCGGCGTACCGTCCGGCGCGTTTCGCAACGTGCTGTGCGAAACGGTCGTCATGCATCTCGAACAGGCGGACGCAGCAGCGGCTGCCGCGCGGCTGGCCGATCTGCTGATGCCGGGCGGCACGTTGTACCTGAGCTGGCGGGTGGCCGGAAGCGGGATGTTGCGCGACGAGCGCGGCCGCCTCTATACGCCGCTCGATTCGGCGCGGATGCATGCGGCGCTGGGCGCGGGCGTGCACGTGATCGACGAACACGAGGTCGTCAGCGCGTCGTCCGGCAAGCGCGTGCACCGGCTGATCGTGCGCAAGGCGGGCGGCGACGCGTGAGCGCGCCGCGCCGGCGAACTCACTCGCGGCTGAGCGCCGCTTCCCAGTTGATGTCGACGCAGAGCACCTGCATGCCCGTCGCGGCCGGTGCGGCGATCGACGCGGTCACGCACAGGTGCGCCTCGTTGATCGACAGGTAGGGCGGCGTCAGATGCACGCCGCCGGGCGCGCGCATCGCGTCGATGAAGTACGGGCGGCGTTCCCAGCTCGCGCCTTCGGAATGCAGCAGCGGGCGGAAGCGCTTCGCACGTTGCGACACGCTGCCGCGCGCGAGCACGTTGTCGCCGATCTGGCGGCCCGATGCGTCGAGCAGGAAGCAGCGCGCGGTCTCGGGCAGCCCGAGCACGGCGGCCGCCGCATCGGTGAGCGATTCGCCCGCGCCGAGCCTGCGGCTCGCGTCCTCGAGCGCGGCCACGTACGGCGCGAGCCGTTCGGCCTGCGTGCGTTCGCGCTGCGCGACGCGCAGCCGCAGCGCGGCCGACAGCGTATCCATGCAGCCCGCGGCGGCCTGCGGCTGCACGGGATCGACGCTCGGCCCCGCGAAGTACTGGCCCTGCACGAAATCGACGTCGCATTCGAGCGCGATCAGCGCGTCGCGTTCGGTCGCGAGCCCGCCCATCAGCACGAGCTGGCCGGATTCGTGCAGCAGCGACACGAGCCCCGGCAGCACGCGTTCGAGATGCGAGTGCTCGCTCGCCTGCGCGAGGATGCCACGGTCGAGCGTGACGATGTCGGGATGCAGGTGCCACACACGATCGATGTTCGAATGCTTCGCGCCGAACCCGACGAGCGCGATCAGGAAGCCGGCCTTGCGCAGCCCGTCGATGATCGCCGCATAGCGCGGCGTCTCGCCGCCGGCCTGTTCGGGCACCTCGAGCACCACGCGGTGCGGCGGCAGCCCGAGCGCCTTCAGGTTCGCGAGCAGCGCGTCGCCGTAGATGGTGTCCATCAGCGCGGCCGGATGCAGGCTCAGGAAGAGCCACTCGTCGTGGCTGTCGAACGCGTGGAAGTTACCGAGATGCAACGATTCGGCGAGCCGGCCGAGCTCGAGCAGGTCGCCGCGCCGCGCCGCCTGCGTGAACACTTCGTGCGACGCCACCTGGCGGCTTTCCTCGTCGTGCGCGCGCAGCGACGCGTGATAGCCGATCGCGCGCCGGTGCGACACCGAGAACACGGGCTGGAACACGCTGAACACGGTGTAGCCGCCGTACAGCACGGTGCGTCGGTTCCCGTCGTCGCCGGCGACCGGGCGGGGCGGCTGAAAGCCGGGGGGATCGATTTCGATCATGCTCATGATGTCGGCCGAAGGAAGACTCCCAGTTTACCTACAGAATACGCGAGCAAGAAGTATGCACGGCAGGCGCCGTGTGCGGCAGCCCGCCGCCGCTGATATGCGCACGCGTGCCGGGCCGCGTTGCACCGCGATGGTGCGTTCCGGCCCGATTCGGCGCGCGCCGCGCGTCACGCGCGCTCGGACGGGTCGGTCTTGCGCGCGGTGCTGCGGATCTCCGGCGCGAGCTGCGCGAAGATCCACGCGGACGCGGCCGTGATGATCCCGACGCAGATGAAGGTCGCATGGAACGCCGGCAGCGTGTTGCTCGGCGTCACGGTGCGCAGCATGCCGGTGAACGTCGCGAGCAGCGCGCCGGCGACCGTGACGCCAAGGCTCATCGACAGCATCTGCACGAGCGAGAACAGGCTGTTGCCGCTGCTCGCGCCGCCGGTGCCGAGATCCTTCAGCGTCAGCGTGTTCATCGCGGTGAACTGCATCGAATTGAAGCCGCCGAACAGCGCGAGATGCACGACCTTGACCCACACCGGCACCGTGTCGCGCATCAGCGCGAAGCTCGCCATCATCACGCCGACCATGATCGTGTTCGCGAGCAGCACCTTGCGATAGCCGTGCTGCGTGATCAGCCGCGTGATGATCCGCTTCGAGAACATGCCGGCCGCCGCGACCGGCAGCATCATCAGCCCGGCCTCGAACGCCGAGTAGCCGAGGCTCACCTGCAGCAGCAGCGGAATCAGGTACGGCATCGCGCCGGAGCCGATCCGCGCGAACAGGTTGCCGAGCAGCCCGACGCTGAACGTGTGGATCTTGAACAACTCCAGCGAGAAGATCGGCTGCGGCGCGCGCACCGCGTACAGCCCGTACGCGACGAAGCACGCGAGGCTCAGGATCAGCAGCACCAGCACGGCCGCGTGCTGCATGCCGAGATCGGCGAGCCCGTCGAGCGACAGCGAGATCGCGACCATGCCGATCGTCAGCAGCAGATAGCCCTTCAGGTCGAAGCGGCCGGCGGCCGGGTTGCGCGAGTCGGGCATCGAATAGAAGGTCGCGATGCAGCCCGCGACGCCGACCGGCACGTTGATCAGGAAGATCCAGTGCCACGACGCGATCTTCACGAGCCAGCCGCCGAGCGTCGGCCCGATCAGCGGGCCGATCAGGCCCGGAATCGCGACGAACGACAACGCGGGCAGGTAGCGTTCGGCCGGGAAGGTGCGCAGCACCGCGAGCCGCCCGACCGGCAGCAGCATCGCGCCGCCAACCCCCTGCACGACGCGGAACGCGACGAGCTGCGTCAGCGTATGCGCGTTCGCGCACAGCAGCGAGCCGAGCGAGAACACCAGGATCGCGCTGAAGAACACGCGCCGCGTGCCGAACGTATCGGCGAGCCAGCCCGACACGGGGATCATCACCGCCATCGTCAGCGAGTATGCGATCACGACCGATTGCATCCGCAGCGGCGATTCGCCGAGGCTCGCGGCCATCGACGGCAGCGCCGTGTTGACGATCGTCGCGTCGAGCGTCTGCATGAAGAAGCCCGTCGCAACGAGCCAGAGCATCACGGTGAGGTTCTTTTCGCCGGGAGCGGCGGCGGGCGGGCGTTGGAACATGACGGCGGGGGCGATGGCGCGGGACAGCCGACATTGTAGGGAAAGCCGCCGCGCCGTGCAGGTTCGGCGCGGTATGTCGTGTGGCCGCCGACCGGACCGGCCCGCGGGAAGCCTCTGTCCCCGTCGGCCGGCCAGTACAGTTCAGCCGAAAGTGTCTGCGGCCGTATCTGTCCGTGTGCCGTCACTGTCCGAAATACTGGCGTCATCGAACCCGTGCGACCAGGAGGCTGCCATGCGCGAACTGCGACTTTACGTGATGGACGGCGACGAGCCGGCCGGACGGTGGCGGATCGTCGATCGCACGCTGCTCGAAGTGGCCGAGGGCGACGTGTGGGTGACCGTCGAGGGCCAGCCAGACGATCACTGGCTGAGTGCCGGGGCGTCCTTGGCCTTGCTGCCCGGCATGCGCGCGTGGGTCAGCGCGGGGCCGCGCGGCGCGACGTTCGCATTCGGCCCGCTCGCGGCACCGGCCGTGCGCACAGCGTCTGCATGGTGGCGTCCGTTCGCCGTGTGGCGCGACGGCCGGCGTCACGCGGCCGCGTCGCTGCCGACGTAGCGGGCGCGCGGCCGGATCAGCTTCCCGTCCGCGTACTGTTCGAGCGCATGCGCGATCCAGCCGGCCGTGCGGCCGGCCGCGAACAGCGTGAATGCCGCGCCGTCGGGCAGCGCGAGCGTGCGCTCCAGCACCGCGAGCGCGAAATCGATCGTCGGCCGCAGGCCCGTCGCCGCTTCGACGCGTGCGGCGAGCGCGTGCGCGACGCGCAGCACCGGCCGCTCGGGCGCCGCCGCGTGCAGCGCATCGAGCAACGCCCGCGCGCGCGGGTCGCCGTCGGGGTACAGCGGGTGTGCGAAGCCTGACAGGGCGGTGCGGCCGCCGTCCGCGCGTTCGTCGTGCGCCAGCCGCAGCGCGAGGTAGCGATCGAGATCGGCGGCGCGGGCCGCTTCGTCGAGCAGCGTGCCGGCGCGGAACGTCTCGCCGCCGTGGCGCGGCCCCGACAGCGCCGCGAGCCCGCCCGAGATCGCGCCGAACAGATGGGTGCCGGTCGACGCGATGCAGCGTACCGCGAAGGTCGACGGATTCAGTTCGTGATCGGCGCACAGCACGAGCGCGCGCCGCAGCAGGTCGGCTTCATTGCGCCGCCGCACGCGCCACGCGGCCGCGAGCTGTTGGTGCACGGGCGCGTCGCCCGGCGCGATGCCGGCGAGCGCGGCCGTCGCGACGCGCAGCAGCAGCGCCGCGGAATCGAGCTGTGCGTCGCGCCCCTGCGCCCACAGGCGCGGCAGCGACGCGGCAGCGGCCGGCAGCAGCACCAGCGTGCGTTCGAGCGGCGCGAGGTGCGCCCAGCGACGCGCCCAGTCGTCCCACTGCGCCGCGTCGAAACCGGTCGAGGCGAGCGACGCGGCGGCCAGCCGCGCGGGCGCACAGTCCCACAGCCGCGCGGCCGTTTCTTCGAGTGTCGCCGCGTCGGCCAGCGTGATCGCATCGGTGCCGCGGTAGCGCAGGCGACCGTCGGCGATCTGCGTGATCCGCGATTCCAGGACCGGCACGCCCCAGTCGAGTGAACGTTCGGCGACGCCGCCCGCGCGCTTCGCATCGGCGCGGCGGCGCGCGAGCAGGCGCACTTCGTTGGCGTCGTAGCGGCGGCGCTTGGTCGCGCCGTCGGGCAGCGAGCGCAGCAGGCCGCGGCTCACGTACGCGTAAAGGGTGCTCACGCTGACGCCGAGCATGCCGGCGGCTTCCTGCGCACTGAGAGACGTCATGCCGGTTGCTCCTGTCGCCGCGCATGAAGCGCGGGCCCGCTACAACTATTCGTTATGTATTGATTTGCGCAATCAAGATTGATCGCGCCTGTCGCGAATTCTAGACTCGATTCCGTCTCCTCAACGGCTTCTCCTTCACCATGACACCCGAATCCGCATTGGCGCATCTTTGGCAACTCGCACGCGGCGAGCGCGACGCGCTGGCCCGCGCGACCGTGACCGGGCAGGTCCCGACGCTACCGTCGACGTTTCAAGTCGGCACGCTCGCCGCCGCGACGATCGCCGCAGCCGGGCTCGCGGCAGCCGAGTGCCATCGGCTGCGCACGGGCGTGGCGCAATCGGTCGACGTGTCGGTGCGCGACGCGCTCGTGGCGTTCCGCAGCGAGCGCTACCTGCGCGTGGACGACGGGCCGCCGCCGGAATTGCGTCATCCGGTGACCGGCTTCTTCGAGACGGGCGACGGACGCTGGATTCAACTGCACGCGAATTTCCCGCATCACCTGCACGGTATTCTCGACGTGCTCGGCTGCGGCCCGCAGCCCGCTGACGTCGCCGCGGCGATCCGCACCTGGGACGGCGCGGCGCTCGATACCGCGCTGGCCGAGGCCGGCCTGTGCGCGGCGTTGATCAGAACCCCTGAAGAATGGGCGGCGCACGGGCAGGCGCGCGCGATCGCGTCGCTGCCGCTGTTCGAGATCGAGCGGATCGGCGACGCGCCGCCCGAGCCGATCGGCCGCGGCGAGGCCAGCCAGCCGCTGGCCGGCGTGCGCGTGCTCGATCTCACGCGCATCATCGCGGGCCCGGTCGCGGGCCGCACGCTGGCCTCGCACGGCGCGCAGACGCTGCTCGTCAACGGTCCGCACCTGCCGAACATCGCGCCGCTCGTGATCGACAACGGGCGCGGCAAGCGTTCGACGTGGATCGATCTGCGCGACGCGGCAGGCGTCGATACGCTGCACGCCCTGGCGCGCGAGGCGGACGTGTTTCTGCAGTCGTACCGCCCCGGCGCGCTCGCCGCGCGCGGTTTCACGCCGCAGGCGCTGGCGGCGCGGCGGCCCGGCATCGTCTACGTGTCGGTGTCGGCGTACGGGCATGCAGGGCCGTGGGCGCAGCGGCGCGGGTTCGACAGCCTCGTGCAGTCGGCGAGCGGCATCGCATGGCACGAGCAGCAGGCCGCGCAGGCAAGCGGGCCGCGCCATCTGCCGTGCCAGGCGCTCGATCATGCAACGGGGTATCTCGCGGCGTTCGGCGCGATGATCGCGCTCGCCCGGCGGGCACGCGAAGGGGGAAGCTGGCACGTGCGGATGTCGCTCGCGCAGACGGGGCGCTGGCTGCAGTCGTTCGGCGCGGTGCCGGACGGGCTGCAGGCGCCCGATCTCGCGCTGGCCGACGTGCGCGACCGGATCGACCGCATCGCGTCGCCGTTCGGCGCGCTCGACACCGTGCGGCCGGCCGAGCGGTTGTCGGCGACGCCGCCGTCGTTCGCGCGGCCGCCCGTGCCGCTCGGCACCGACGACGCGCGCTGGCTGTGAGGGCGAGTGGCGCGGCTCGCGTTACTTGCGCAGCTCGACGACGAAATCGTAGTAGTCGTTGCGGCAGTAGGTATCGGTCAGTTCGATCGCGCGCTGGTCGGACGTATAGCCGATCCGCGTGATCAGCAGCAGGGCGTCGTGCGGGGCGATGCCCATCTGCTCGGCGATCTCGTCGGTCGCGTTCACCGCGCGGAAATGCTGCAGCGCGCGCACGATCGGCGTGCCGCGCGCTTCGAGATAGCTGTACAGCGAACCGGCGATCGCCTGCGGATCGGGAATCAGCGTCGCGGGGAACGTCGAGTTCTCGACGGCCATCACGATGCCGTCGGCGAGACGCAGGCGTTTCAGGCGCGTAACCGATGCGGCCGGCGACAGGCCGAGCTGGATCACTTCGTCGCGGTTGGCGGGCTGGATTTCGCGCGCGAGCCATTGCGAGCTGGGCTTGAAGCCGCGGCGCTCCAGCATCTCGCTGAAGCTCGACAGCCGCGACAGCGGATCTTCGTAGCGCGGCTGGATGAAGTTGCCCGCGCCCTGGGTACGGCGGATCAGGCCTTGCTCGACGAGCAGCGCGATCGCCTTGCGCGCGGTGATGCGCGACACGCCGAGCGCTTCGGACAACACACGCTCGGAAGGCAGCGCTTCGCCGGCCGTCCAGCGGTTGTCGTGGATCGCATCGCCGAGCTTGCGGGCGAGCTGCAGGTAGAGCGGCGTATCGTTGTCGGGGTCGGGGCGCAGGTCCTGCCAGCGGTCGTCCGTGGGTGCCTTCATACAATGGGTATCGATCAGGTTGCGGCCATTCTAAGTCATCATGCCGCGCCGTTATAGCCGGTTTTTGCCGTGTAATAGGCCGGGGGCGCACCGATTGACTACACTGATGCGTCGTATCCGATGCTTCGGCCGCGGTGGGCGGCCACGAATCCGCGACGAGGACACGCATGACAGACACGATCGCCACGGTCGTTTTGCCGAACGGCGAGACGATTCCGAAGCTGGGCCTGGGCACCTGGGAAATGGGCGAGCGGCCGGCGCGGCGCGCGGACGAGATCGCTGCGCTGCGCGAAGGCATCGAACTCGGGATGACGCTGGTCGACACCGCCGAGATGTACGGCGACGGCGCGACCGAGGAACTCGTCGGCGACGCGCTCGCCGGCCTGCGCGACGACGTGTTCCTCGTCAGCAAGGTCTATCCGCACCATGCGAGCCGGCGCGGCGTCGTCGCCGCGTGCGACGCGAGCCTCAAGCGCCTGCGTACCGATCGCCTCGATCTATACCTGCTGCACTGGCGCGGGTCGGTGCCGCTCGCGGAAACGGTCGAGGGCTTCGACGCGTTGCAGCGCGCGGGCAAGATCCGCCACTGGGGCGTGAGCAACTTCGATACGGCCGACATGGCCGAACTCGTCGACGAGGCGGGCGGCGGTGCGTGCGCAACCAACCAGATTCTCTACAACATCGCGCGACGCGGCCCGGAATTCGACCTGCTGCCGTGGCTGGCCGACCATCGGATTCCGGCGATGGCGTACAGCCCGGTCGATCACGGGCGGCTGCCGAAACGTTCGCCGCTCGACGAGATCGCGCGGCTGCGCGGCGTGTCGGTGATGCGCGTCGCGCTGGCATGGGTGCTCGCGCAGCCGGGCGTATTCGCGATTCCGAAGGCGTCGCGAATCGAACACGTGCGTGACAACCGCGCCGCGCTCGATGTCGTGTTCAGCGATGACGAGCGCGCGCAGCTTGACGCATATTTCCGTCCGCCGCGCAGCAAGCGCGCGCTCGAGATGCTCTGACCGACTTCGGCCGGGCAACGCGTCAGGTCAGTGGTTGCCGCCGGACGATCCGCCATTGCCGTGACCGCCGCCGTTGCCGGTGCCATGGCCGTTGCCGACGCCGTTGGCACCGCCGTTGCCGGCGCCGCCGCTGCCATTGCCGTTACCGTTGCCGCCGCCATTGC
>NZ_JACFYV010000182.1:0-13814 GCF_016759955.1 Burkholderia sp. KCJ3K979 | reverse complement strand
CGGCGCCCGCCGAAATGCGTACAATCGCGGCTTCAATTTCCCGGAGGTGCCGCGATGGCCATGAAGAAAACCGATCTCGAAAAGAACAAGGCGCTCAAGCTGACGCACGCGATGAAACAGTCGAGCTCCGCGCGTTTCGGCAAGGGCGCCGACGAAGCAGCCAAGCTGGACCGCCGCGCGCAGCGCAAGCTCGACCAGGAACAGGGCCTCGTGCCGTTCGCGTGCAAGCTCAACGCCGAGCTCGTCGAACAGCTGAAGGCGCGCGCGGCCACGCACCCGGAAGGAATGACGGGCCTGCTGTCCGAACTCCTCGTGAACGGCCTCGCGCAACGCGACGCGTAACCGCCACGTATCTCGAAATTTCCGTTGACAGCGCTGCGCCGCGACGACACACTCGTTCGCATGCCTACGTTCAAGCTCGTCGCCATCGCGATTCATTGCCCGGTGAACATTCGAAAGAATGGATCACGGGAGGCGCTTGTGCGTTAGCAATCGAGCAGTACCGCATGTCACACAAGGCCTCGCCGGAAACGGATGAGGCCTTTTTGTTCTGGTGCACGTCATCCGTCCGGCTCACTGAATGGAGCAGACGATGGACCAGGCAAGCCCGCTGTTCGAACGCCGCGATCGGCGCCCCGCCGGCACGATCGCATTACCGACCGTCGTGATCCGTTTCGCGGTCGCGCCGCGCACGACGATGACCTGGCGCGCGCCGCAGGACGCGGAGATCCGCGCGCACGGCGCGGCGCTGTGGATCACGCGCCCGCCGAATGTCGACGATTACTGGGTACAGCCCGGCGACGTGCTGCGCATCGCGCGCGGCGAGCGCATCTGGCTCGGCACCGATGCCGACCGGTCGGCCGAAGCGACGATCACGACCGCGTACGTGCGGCGCGGCGAACGCGTCAGGCGCATGCTCGCGCAAGTGCAACGTTTGCTCGTCGGGATAGGGAGAAGGAGCGGATGAGCGACGCGCCGTTACGCGTGCGTCAAGTACACGACACGCGCAACGGCCGCGACCGGAAACGGACGCACCCGCGGCGCAACGCGTCGCGGGTGCGCATCGAAGGACGCGGCACGCCCGTGCGTGCCGCGAGCGATCGCGCGCCGTGCGCAGCGAGAGGATGCAGCAGGTGCATCAGGTGCTGGCGGCGAGACGCGGGCCCGTGCTTCGTGGAGTGGAATCGAGGTCGGGACGTTGCGCGGCCTGCGAGGTCACCCACGGATCGATGCCCTGTTTCTGCACCTCTTCGAGGAATGACACACGTGTGCGCCAGTAATCCGCCTGTAATTTCGCATCGATGACGCGCTGTTCGGCTGCGAACAGTTCCATGCGCGCCGTCACGAGCATCGACGCAGCGGTTTTTTCCGGCGTGGGGGCGTGTCGCATCGCCCAACGGCTGATCCAGTTCAACATGCTGACCTCCGTGATTACGGACGAACCCGCATCGGGCAATCGCAACCGGCCGTGCCTGCCCAAACGCGCAACGACCTTGACCGCCATTCACCGCCTGGCCTGCACGGACTGCGACTCCCCCGCATCGG
Source organism: Burkholderia sp. KCJ3K979 (assembly GCF_016759955.1). Taxonomy (NCBI): domain Bacteria; kingdom Pseudomonadati; phylum Pseudomonadota; class Betaproteobacteria; order Burkholderiales; family Burkholderiaceae; genus Burkholderia; species Burkholderia sp. KCJ3K979. Next base: position 12,269 of record NZ_JACFYV010000182.1, on the reverse strand, counting down.
CAATGACCGGCCGGCGTGTGCATGCGCGGTGTATCTATCCTAGAAAGACTTGCCGGTTTACGCGATGGGGTCTTGCAATCTTTTACACAGAAACCACAGTCGCGCCCGCATCGCGAAATGACGGTTGCGGACGGAACGGCTTCGGCGCACGATAACCCGATCCCTGCACGCGCCTGGACTGACGAATGGCGGCGGCATGCCGCTGCCGCGCCGTGTATTCGCGCCGGCAGCACACGTGCGGACATGCGCACCCGCCACCTGCACCGCGTTCGTGCAGCATGCGGGCGCTCCGTTTCAGTCGCATGTCATCGTGCACCGCCCGCGCACGACGCAGCCGGCGTGCCGTTGCGCACGCATCCGCCCGCCTCCCCGCGCCGCCTCCCGTCGTTTCCACCGCTTCCGCCGTTTCAGCCATTTCTGCCGGCCCGTGCCGCGCGAACCGGTAAAATGCGCGCCTTCGCCGCACGAACGGGCCGCCAGACCGTTCGTGCGCAGACAACCGATCGTGCCCTCCAACTATATCGTCCGAGCTATCCGCGCTATTACAATCCGCCGATAGCCGGACAATAGTGGCTGGTTACAGTTAGCCGGCCGCGCTGCCTGTACAACAATTCGGCACAACAATCAACACGACAACCCGACCGGAGAAACGCCTTCATGGAATCCATCAAGCGGTATTTCGGCTTCGCTGAAGCCGGCACCGATTTCCGCACCGAAATACTCGCGGGCGTCACCACGTTCCTGACGATGGCCTACATCATCTTCGTCAACCCCGCGATTCTCGGCGACGCCGGCATGCCGAAGGAATCCGTGTTCGTCGCGACCTGCCTCGTCGCGGCGCTGGCATCGATCATCATGGGGCTGTACGCGAACTACCCGATCGCCTGCGCGCCCGGCATGGGCCTGAACGCGTATTTCGCGTACACGGTCGTCAAGGGGATGGGCTTCACGTGGCAGGCGGCGCTCGGCGCGGTGTTCATCTCCGGCTGCCTGTTCCTGCTCGTCACGCTGTTCCGCGTGCGCGAGGCGATCGTCAACGGCATTCCGAAATCGCTGCGGATTTCCATCACCGCCGGCATCGGCCTGTTCCTCGGCATCATCTCGCTGAAGACGTCGGGCGTGATCGTCGGCAACCCGGCCACGCTCGTCACGCTCGGCGACCTGCACAAGCACGAGACGATCCTCGCGATCGTCGGCTTCTTCACGATCGTCACGCTCGACCACCTGCGCGTGCGCGGCGCGATCCTGATCGGCATCATCGGCGTGACGATCCTGTCGTTCTTCTTCGCCGGCAACCAGTTCCACGGCGTGTTCTCCGCGCCGCCGTCGATCGACGCGACGCTGTTCAAGCTCGACATCGGCGCCGCGCTGTCGACCGGCATCATCAACGTGATCCTCGTGTTCTTCCTCGTCGAGCTGTTCGATGCGACGGGCACGCTGATGGGTGTCGCGAATCGCGCGGGGCTGCTCGTCGAAGGCAAGATGAACCGCCTGAACAAGGCGCTGCTCGCCGACAGCACGGCGATCGTCGCGGGCTCGGTGCTCGGCACGTCGTCGACCACCGCGTATATCGAAAGCGCGTCGGGCGTGCAGGCCGGCGGCCGCACCGGCGTGACGGCCATCACCGTCGCGGTGCTGTTCCTCGCGTGCCTGTTCATCGCGCCGCTCGCCGGCGTCGTGCCGGCGTACGCCACGGCGCCCGCGCTGCTGTACGTGTCGTGCCTGATGCTGCGCGAGATGGTCGAAGTACCGTGGGACGATGCGACGGAAGCCGTGCCGGCCGCGCTGACCGCGCTGCTGATGCCGTTCACGTACTCGATCGCGAACGGCGTCGCATTCGGCTTCATCGCGTACGGCGGCCTCAAGCTGCTGACGGGCCAGGGCCGCACGGTCAAGCCGATCGTCTGGATCATCGCGGCCGTGTTCCTGTTCCGCTTCTTCTATCTGGGCAGCGAGTAAGCGAAGCGCATCGCACGATGAAACGAAAAAACGCCACCTTCGGGTGGCGTTTTTTTTCGCACGATTGTTCCGTGATCCTCAAGAAGCGACGCGCATGACTGCACCGACGTTCAGGCCACCCCGCCCGGCCCGCATACGAAAATGCCGCCCGACTCCGCCGAACGGCATTGCATGAAGGCCACGTCCGCGCGTGCGCCGCTCGCGTGCGCGCGCCGCCGGACGAGCGTCGTGTCGTCAGCGCCAGTTGGCCTCGTAGAAGCGCACGTAGCCGCTGCGCAGCGTCACGCATTGCGCACGCGTTTCCGACAGCAGGCGCCGCGCGGCCGCCTCGATGCGCTCGCGGTGCTGGTCGAATGCGCCGACCATGTCCTCGAAGCGCGGCGATGCCGCGCCGAAGTGGTCTTCCAGCGCCTCGGCGGTGATCTGACACTGGACGCGCTCGCCATTGACCAGTGCCGTGAACGCCAGCATCAGGTCACGCCCCGAATACTCCGGCTTCTCGTTCGTGAAATGGATCTGCATGGAGCCGCCTCGACCGGTAGAAAACGAATGACCGCGTCCGTCGTCCGCTACCGGCCGGACGAAATGTACGCGGGCTCGCCGGCGGAGGCCCCGGCCGCGGAGTGTGGCGCGGTCGATGCATGCCGGTTGAATTCCACTTTAGACGGTTTCGCGCGGGACACAAAAATTTCGGTGTGCGTCGTTCCGACGCGCATTTCGTCTGATCTGCGCGGCATCCGGCACCGTTTCGCCAACGGCCGTCAGTGCGGATCGGTCGGCCAGACGTTGAGCGCGATCGCGGCGGTCGTGACGCCCACCGCAATCGCGGCCGCCCCGTATCTCACCGCATCGGTCAGATCGAACAGCAATCCGTGGATCGCCACGGCAATGCCGCCCAGCATGATGAAAGTGGCGATGGCCGCCAGCACGACTCTCAGTTCCGCCCGAACCATGATGCGTCTCCCGAACGGATGCATGTCGCGTCGCATGCATGTTGCACTGCGGAACACGGCGCGTGCGTGCTCCATTTCCATCATTGCAGGCGGGCGCCTGAAAGCAAGGGGATTTTGTCGGCAGTCGCACATCGCACGTGGCGCTTGTATGATGATGCGTACCCGGACGGTCGGCTGTCGCGCCGAATGGTGCACCGCGAGCGGAGCCGCACTCCGCCGCCGATTCCGATCCGGTCGCCCCGACGGCGCCGGGAACAGGAGACAAACCATGCCGCAACCCTACGTGCTGCCCGCCACCACGGGTCGCACCGACCTGCTCGCGCAGGCGCATGCGCGTTCGACCGCAGTCGGCCTGCGCGCGCACGAACGCCCCGATTTCTCGCCGCTGTCGCGCATCGCGCTGCGCGAACTGCTCGACACGAACCACACGCTGTTCTCGCACGCCCGCCCGGTGATGGAGGACCTCCACGCGCAGATCGCCGAGACGCAAAGCCTCGTGCTGCTGACGGACGCCGACGGCGTGATCCTGCACAGCATCGGCGACGCGGACTTCATCGAGAAAGCCAACCGCGTCGCGCTATGCAACGGCGTGTCGTGGGCCGAGGGCGCGCGCGGCACCAACGCGATCGGCACCGCGCTCGCGTCGGGCCAGGCCGTGGTCGTGCACGGTGCCGAACATTTCCTGCGCGCGAACCACATCCTCACCTGCGCGTGCGCGCCGATCGTCGATCCGTTCGGCCGCACGCTCGGCACGCTCGACGTGAGCGGCGACCCGCGCGGCGCCAGCCCGCATACGCTCGCGCTCGTGCGGATGTCGGCGCAACTGATCGAGAACCACCTGTTCGCGAACCAGTGCGGCGAAGCGCTGCGGCTGCGCTTTCACGCCCACGAGGATTGCGTCGATTCGCTGTTCGCCGGCCTCGTCGCGTTCGGCCCCGACGGCGGGCTGATCGCCGCGAACCGCAGCGCCCAATTCCAGCTCGGCGCATCGTTCGATGCACTGCAACATCAGGCCAGCGACGCATTGTTCGGCATGCGCTTCGGCCAGCTCGCGCAGCAGGCCGCGCGCGCACCGGGCGCCACGTTCCGCCTCACGCTGTCGACCGGCGTGCGCGTGCTCGCGCGCTGCGAATTTCCGGAAGCGCAGAAAGCGACCGTCGCCGTCGCGCCGCCCGCGCCGGCCGCACGCGTGCGTGCACCGGACCCCGACGCGATCACGTTCGCGACGCTCGACACCGGCGACGCGCGCATGGCCGCCGTGCTCGAACGCGTCGCGAAGATCCGCGGGCGCGACCTGCCGCTGCTGATTCTCGGCCAGACCGGCACCGGCAAGGAATGGCTCGCCCGCGCGCTGCACCAGGCGTCGCCGCGCGCGGACGGCCCGTTCGTCGCGGTCAACTGCGCGGCGCTGCCCGATTCGCTGATCGAGGCCGAACTGTTCGGCTATGAAGACGGCGCGTTCACCGGCGCGCGCAAGCGCGGCAGCCCCGGCAAGATTGCGCAGGCCGACGGCGGCACGCTGTTTCTCGATGAAATCGGCGACATGCCGCTCGCCCAGCAGGTGCGGCTGATGCGCGTGCTGCAGGAGCGCGCGGTGATGCCGCTCGGCGGCGCACGCGCGGTGCCGGTCGACGTGCGGGTGGTCTGCGCGACCCACCGCGACCTGCGCGCGATGATCGCGGAGGGCACGTTCCGCGAGGATCTGTTCTACCGGATCAACGGGCTCGCGGTCACGCTGCCGGCGCTTGCCGCCCGCACCGACCTGCCGGCGCTCGTCGAGCGCATCCTCGCGCGGCTCGCGCGCAGCGAGCCGATGCCGCGCCGTCTCGCGGCCGACGTGCTCGATGCGTTCGCGCGCCACCGCTGGCCCGGCAACCTGCGGCAAATGACCAACGTGCTGCGCACGGCCGGCATGCTCGCCGAAGACGAAGCCGAAATCACGCTCGCGCATTTGCCCGACGATTTCTGGCTCGACTGCGACGATGCGCCGGCGGCCGACACGCCAGCCGTATCGCCCGCGTCGCCTGGCAGGCGCGAAGGCACGACGCTGCAAAGCCATCAGGCCGCGATGATCGACGCGGTGCTCGCGCGGCATGGCGGCAACGTATCGGCGGCCGCGCGCGAGCTCGGCCTCGCCCGCAATACCGTGTACCGGTATCTGCGGCGGCACTGACGCCCACGGCGGGTAGCTGGCGGCCGTGGGCCGCCGGCGGGTTCGGGTATGCTTGGCGCGTTGCCGCCGAACCGCCGCCCGCTTCAGTCATGACCGATCCAGATCACCCGCCCCTCGTGCGCATCGAGCCGCTCGGCGCGACCTTCGACGCGCCCGATTCGCTCACCCTGCTCGAAGCCGCCGCGTTCGCGCGCGTGTCGCTGCCGCGCTCGTGCCGCAACGGCACGTGCCGAAGCTGCCTTTGCCGGATCGTCAGCGGCAGCGGCAGCGTACGCTACACGATCGAATGGCCGGGGCTCTCCCGCGAGGAAAAAGCCGACGGCTATACGCTGCCGTGCGTGGCCGTCGCGACGTCGGACCTCGTGCTCGACGTGCCCGACGCGGTCATGCTCGACTAGACGCGGCGCGCGACCGCGCGTCGTCCTGCAACGCTCGATCCTGCATGGAGAACGTGATGGTCCAGCCAACCGATCGCATCGAAAAACAGACGCTGCTCGCCGCGTCGCCCGACCGCGTCTGGGCAGCCGTGAGCAATTCCGGTGAATTCGGCCAGTGGTTCGGCGTGTCGTTCGACGGCCCGTTCGAGGCCGGCCAGTCGCTGTTCGGCCGCATCACCCCCACCCGCGTCGACGACGACGTCGCCAAGGCGCAGGAGCCCTATGCGGGCACTGTGTTCGAAATCGTCGTCGACCGCATCGAACCCAGGCAACTGTTCTCGTTTCGCTGGCATCCGTTCGCGATCGATCCGGAATTCGATTACGCGTCCGAGCCGATGACGCTCGTCACCTTCACGCTCGCGCCGCAGGCCGGCGGTACGCTGCTCACGGTCACCGAAACGGGTTTCGACCAGTTGATCGAAGCGCGTCGCGCGACGGCGCGCGACATGAACGACCAGGGCTGGGCCGCGCAGATGACGCTGATCGCGAAGTACCTGGCGCAGCCCGCGTAGCGCGCCGCGATGCCGCACGTCGGTGCCGGCCGGCGAACCGGCGTGCGTGGCATAATCGGCCGCATCATCGTCCACCCGCCGCCGCGCATCGCATGCTGAGTCGTCGCCTCCGGAAGATCGGCAGTCTGATCGGGATGCTCGCCATCCTGATGACGGCGCTCGTGCCGACGATCTCGCAGGCGCTGACCACGCAAGGGCGCGTCGACGCGCTGCTGGCCGGCTACTGTTCGTCCGCGCCGGCCGCCGGCACGCCGTCCGCCGATGCGGCGACGAAAAGCCTGCAGGCCCATCTCCACGCATGCGGCTATTGCAGCCTGCTTGCCCATACCCCCGCGCTGCCCGCCCCCGAACTGACGTTCGCGGCCCGCGTGCACGCGATCGAGCATCGCGCGGCCACCCGCTTCGAAAGCCTGCGCCGCACGCAGCCGCTCACGGCCGCACAACCGCGCGCCCCGCCGTTCACGTCCTGATCCGTCGTCATTACGCGTGATGCCGTCGTGCATCACGTCGCCCGCGCACGCCGCCCGCGTGCGCAACGTGTCACGTTTCGAAGGACGATCATGTCGCACCCTGTCGCGCACGGCGTCGTGCCGCGCGCGTGGTTGACCGTCTCCGGTTCGGATCGCCGCGCCGGCATTCGCCCGCATGCGAATGTCCGGTGTCGCGCGTCCGCGCCGAGCGCCGCCGACATCGATGCCGCTCGCGCGGCCGTCCGTCGAAGCCGTTTTTTTCATCCGATTCGTCACTCGCTCATCCAGCCATGAAAACCGCTACTTTCGTTCGCGGCGCACTCGCCGCACTCGGCTTCGTCGTTATCCACGCCGCTCATGCACATGCCCTTCCGAAAACGCAGGACCCGGCCCCCGACGCCACGCTGTCGAGCGCGCCGCACGCGGTCACGATCGATTTCGGCGAAGCGCTCGAGCCCGCGTTCAGCTCGATCGCCGTGACCGACAGCCACGGGCAGTCGGTCGTCGACGGGAAGTCGGCCGTCGATGCCGGCAACCGGAAGCGGATGCACGTCGCACTGGCGAGCCTGAAGCCCGGCACCTACACGGTCGCATGGATCGCGGTGGCCAGCGACGGCCATCGCACGCACGGCCGCTACGCATTCACGCTGAAGTAACGCATGTCACGCACGCGATGCGCATCGGTGCTTCGTGCCGAGCGCATTCGCATCGATGCCCGCGGCATCGCACCCAATCAGGAGAACGCATGATGAAACGCTCGATTCCGACCGGCCTGCTCGTGACGCTGGCGCTGCACGCCACCGCCACCTTCGCCGCGTCGACCATCCAGGCCGACGCATGCTGGATTCGCACGATGCCGGCGACGGTGCCGTCGTCCGGCTACTTCACGCTGAAGAACCACGGCGACGCGCCCGCGACGCTGACCGGTATCGACACGCCCGCCTACGGGATGGCGATGGTGCATGAAACGCAGACGAGCGGCAGCACCGCGAAGATGGTGCACGTCGACTCGGTCGTCGTGCCGGCGCACGGCTCGGTGACGTTCAAGCCGAAAAGCTATCACGTGATGCTGGAGGAGCCGCGCCAGGCCGTCGCGCCCGGCGCGAAGGTGCCGTTCCGGCTGCACTTCGCGGACGGCTCGACCGTGTCCGTGACCTGCGACGCGAAGGCGCCGACCTACGCCGGCCAGTAACGCCGCTCGCCTCACGAAAGGAGACGCACATGAAAGACCGCCTGCCGCTGGCCGACCTGATCGTTCGCTACCGGACGCCGCTGAATGTCGCGGTGCTGATCGTCTGCGGGTTATGGGCCGCCTGGATCGCGTGGATGACGCGGCCTGCCGCCATCGATACGCCGCCGTCGATTCCCGCGTACTGCATGCGCGACGCACGCTGACGCGAAGGCACGGTTCCGGCGGCGGCCCGCGCCCTTATTGGCGTGGCATCATCGCTTCATCCCGACCGCTGGAACCGCCCTCCGGAGCGCCGCATGTCCGTTCAGACCTGGATGCTGTTTGCCGCAGCCTATCTCGCCACGACGCTGTCGCCGGGGCCCAACGTGCTGCTCGTGATCCGCAACACGGTGCGCTACGGCGCGCACGGCACCGCCGCGACGATCGCCGGCAACCTCGTCGCGCAGGGCATGGTCGTGCTGCTGGTCGCACTCGGCGTCGGCGCGGTGCTGGCCGCGATGCCGCCGCTGTTCGTCGCGATGAAGGTGATCGGCGCCGCGTATCTGATCTTTCTGGGTGTGCGGCAGTTGCGCGGCGAGCGCAAGGCCGCCGCATCGAGCGGCGCCGCGGAGATCGCCGTGCCCGATCGACGGAAGCTGTTTCGCGAAGCGCTGTTCGTGTCGGGCAGCAATCCGAAGACGATGATCTTCCTGTCCGCGTTCATGCCGCAGTTCATCGTGCACGACCGTCCGCTCGCGCTGCAGTTCGTCGTGATGTACGCGACGATCGCCTGCACGGTCGTGGTCGTTCACAGCGTCTATTCGGCCGGCATGCGCCGCCTGCATCGCGGCTTCGACATGAGCCGCGCGGTGCGCGCGCTCAAGCGTGCGAGCGGGCTGCTGTTCGTCGGGCTCGGCATCAAGCTGCTGACCGCGCGGCAGGCATGAGCCGGCGGCCACCCGTCAGCGCATGCGCGCGGCCAGCGCGGCCGTGATCTCGTCGAACGACGGCCGCGCATCGACGTCCTCGTTCACGCAGGCCGCCGCCAACGCATCGAGCGCGCCGGCGTGCGGTTCGCAGCGCTCGAGCAATTCGCCGAGCAGATAACCGAACGCGCGCACTTCGAGCCGTTCGAACCTTGCGCCGCGCGTGCGCTCGTTCGCGTCGTACAGCGACGCCGCGCCGAAATCCCCGAGCAGCGCGCCGCCTGCGCCGTCGTACAGGATGTTGTGCGCATACAGGTCGCCATGCATGATGCCGCGCGCGTGCAGATGGCCGGCGACCGACGCGATGCCGTGCGCAATCCGCAGCGCTTGCGCCGGCTCGAATCTCGCATCGGCGGCGTAGACGTCGCGCGTGCAGGACGCGAAGCTCGGCGGCCCGGCGAGGTTCGTCAGCGCGGGATCGACCAGTTCCATCACCAGGCCGTGCGTGCCGTCCGGATGCCCGCGCAGCTTGCCGATCACCGGGATCAGGTTCGGATGACTGCCGGCATGCAGGCACGCGGCCATTTCGCAATCGGGCAGGCCGTCGCTCGTCACCGCCCCCTTGAACAGCTTGACCGCGACCGTGCGCGGCGGATGGCCGTCCGTGCGCCACTGCGCTCGGTAAATGACACCCGACGCGCCCTCGCCCAGTTTCTGTTCGCATGACAGCGCGGCCCAGTCGATCTCCGCGACGTCCGGCCCGGCGGACGCCGCGGCCTCCGGCGTCGCGCCGAACGGATTGCCGGCCACGGCGAGCCACGCAAGGCGCGGCAGGCGCGGCAGCCAGTCGGGCAACGCGTCCAGCCGGTTCGCCGACAGGCGCACCAGCTCCAGCGCACGGCAGGCGGCCATTTCCGCGGGCAGCGCCCGCAGCCGGTTGCCGGCCAGCATGAGCTTCTGCAACCGCGCACAGTCGCCGATGTCGGCCGGCAGTTCCTCGATTGCGTTGTCGGTCAGGATCAGCCAGCGCAGCGCACGCGGCAGCGCGCCGCGCGGCACGGTGTGAATCGAGTTCGCCTTGAAGCCGATCATGTCGAGTTGATCGCACGCGCCGAGCACGTCGGGAAAAGCGGTGAAGCGATTGCCCGACGCGAACAGGATGCGCAGGCGATGCAGCCGCGGCAGGTCGTCGGGCAGCGCGGACAACGCATTGCCGGTGAGGTCGAGCACTTCGAGCGTGTCGGCCAGATCGAAGATCGCGCGCGGAAATTCGGTCAATCCGCACGCGAGCTTGAGTTGCCGCGCGCCCGACAGTTGTCCGGCCTGCAGTTGTTCGAGGGTGTGGGTCACGGGGAGAAAAACGGGTGGCGGTTGCGGGGACCCGTCGGGTCGATCGAACGAATTCTACCGGGATCGATCGCGTGCCCCTACATGAGCTTGTCATACCCCCTTCACAAATGCGGAATGTGACGTTAGAATTGCGCCCCTTGCAGTGCCGACGTGGTGAAATTGGTAGACACGCTATCTTGAGGGGGTAGTGGCGAAAGCTGTGCGAGTTCGAGTCTCGCCGTCGGCACCAGATGCGTTTTCCTCGCATTCCAGCATTTCTGAAACCCGCGACAGCAGATGGCTTCGCGGGTTTTTTGTTTTCCGCTACGCCAACAACAGAAAATTCCGCACCACCGCGGACGGCTCGTCGCAGCGCGACGCGATGGCCAGCCTCGCGCGAAACCGGTTACCCGCGAACGGCCGGTACACGACGCCGGGCACCTGCACCTGCGTAATCGCCTTCGGCACGACGGACACGCCGAGCCCGGCCGCCACCAGCGTCACCGCGGACGCCATCTGCGGCGCCGGTTGCGCCATGCGCGGCTCGAACCCGGCGGCCTGGCACGCAGCGACGATGTCGTCGAACAGCGCGCCGCCGGCCGCACGCGGCACCTGCACGAACGACTCGTCGGCCAGCTCCGCCAGCTCGATGCGCCGGCGCTGCGCCAGCCGGTGCGCGACGGGCAGCGCGACGAACATCGGCTCCTCGTCCCAGTCGGCTACCCGCAGCGTCGCGGCGATGCGGCGCTCGGGCCGCACGATCGCTACGTCGAGGCGCCCGGCCTCCAGCGCTTCCAGCAGCACGCCCGACGTCGCTTCCTGCAACGTCAGCTCGGCATCCGGGAACGCCTCCCGAAAGCGGCGAATCAGATCCGACACTTTCGGATTGAACGCGGCCGTGCCGGTGAAGCCCACCCGCAAATGGCCGGTTTCCCCTCGCGCGGCACGCCTGGCCGCCCGTGCCGCGCGCTCGGCGTCGTCGAGTACGCGTCGCGCCTCTTCCGCGAACACTTCGCCCGCCAGCGTGAGCTCGGCGCCGCGCGCGGTCCGCTTGAACAGCTCCACACCGAGCTCGTTCTCGAGCGCCTTGATCTGCTGGCTCAACGGCGGCTGGCCGATGCCGAGCGTTTCGGCGGCCTTCGTGAAATTCGACGCGGCCGCGACGGCCAGAAAGTAGCGGAGATGCCGAAGTTCCATGCGTGACGTGACCTCGCGGTGAGTCGGGTTGCCTGTCAGCCAGTGTTAAAACATATGACTGCGGTTCATTTCATATATTGGACATATATATGACCGTGCGCAAGAATTCGTGTATTCCGTCGCACATCGAGTGCCTTCATGTCCTCCGCTTCGATTTCCCGCTCCGTCCCCGGCACGCAGAACAGCGCGCCCGATGCGCTGCCGGCCGGCGTATCCCCGCGCTCGGCCGCGTACAAGCGCATCGCGTTCGCGCTGTTCCTCGCCGGCTTTTCCACTTTCTCGCTGCTGTACTGCGTGCAGCCGCTGCTGCCCGCGTTCGCCCATGAGTTCAACGTCGGCGCGGCGTCGAGTTCGCTCTCGCTGTCGTTGTCGACCGGAATGCTCGCGGTGTCGATCCTGTGCGCCGGCGCGCTGTCCGAACGGGTCGGGCGGCGCGGGCTGATGTTCGCGTCGATGACGCTGGCCGCGCTGTTCAACCTGCTCGCCGCGTGGTCGCCGAACTGGCACCTGCTGCTGGTCTGGCGCGCGCTCGAAGGCTTCGCGCTGGGCGGCGTGCCGGCCGTGGCGATGGCCTATCTCGCGGAAGAAATCGCCGCCGACGGGCTCGGCTTCTCGATGGGGCTCTATGTCGGCGGGACCGCGTTCGGCGGCATGATCGGACGGATCGGGATGAGCGCGCTCGAGGAGCACTTCTCGTGGCGCACGGCGATGCTGTCGATCGGCGTCGTCGACCTGCTCGCGGCGATCGCGTTCGTGATGCTGCTGCCGGCCTCGCGACGCTTCGTGAAGCGCACCGACCTGACGCTGCGTCACCACCTGCGGCTGTGGCACGCGCAACTGCGTCATGCGCGCCTGCCGTTCGTGTTCGCGATCGGCTTCCTCGTGATGGGCGCGTTCGTGACGATCTACAACTACGCCGGGTTCCGGCTCATGGCGGCGCCGTTCAACCTGAGCCCGACCGCGTGCGGGCTGATTTTCGGCGCATACCTGTTCGGGATGGTGTCGTCGTCGAGCGCCGGCGCGCTCGCCGATCGCCTCGGACGGGCGCCGGTGCTGGTCAGCGGCATCGTCGTGTTCGCGGCGGGCCTCGCGCTGACGCTGTCGCACTCGCTCGCCGCGATCGTCGTCGGCATCGTGCTCGT
>NZ_JACFYV010000181.1:0-13876 GCF_016759955.1 Burkholderia sp. KCJ3K979 | reverse complement strand
GGCACGCTGCGGCCACGCGCGACGTCGCGCAAGCGACCGCGCTCGGCCATCACCTTCGAGCCGTAGCCGTTGTCGTCGGGGTTCGTCGAGCCGTTGTACAGGCGCAGGCCGTTCGCGAGCGAGCCGCCGCGCGCAATGCAATCCTTCAGCACCAGTGCGCCGACCTGCAGGTTCGCGAGCGGCTGCAGCGCGGTGTCGGTGCCGCCGAAATACTCGAACTTGTCGGAATGGACCTTCGACATGACCTGCATCAGCCCCTTCGCGCCGACGCCGCTTTCGGCGTACGGGTTGAAGCCCGATTCGATCGCCATCACGGACAGCAGCAACAGCGGATCCAGGCCGACGTCACGACCGGTCTGGAACGCGGCCTTGACGAGCTGGCCGAGCGGCTCCTGCGCGACGCGGTAACGGCGCGACAGATAAGTGGCGACGAGCGCCTGTTCGCGGTTCGACGCGAGCGCGCGATCGTCGCGGGCATCGGCCGCCACGCGCTGAATCGGAATCAGCTTGGCCAGTGCGACCGGCGACGGGCCGGTGCGGGCCGGATCGGACGCATCGCCCTGCGCGCCTTGAGCGCCCTGCGCGGCGGTTTCCGGCGCGACATCGAGGCCGACCGCCAGCGCATCCGTTTCGGGACCGTCTTCCTGCTGCGGCTGCGCACCGGCAGGCGCGAAGTTCGGCAGCGGATGGCCGGACAGCAGACGCGCCGGACCGGCCTGCACGGCCGCGGATACGACCGGCATCAGCTTCGCGGCAAGCGTGCCGCGGACGGTTGGCAGCAGCCACAGTGCAAGCGCAACCGCGACAGCGAAACAGCCGACAACGCTGAATAGATGGTGACTGACACGCGTCCCGCGACGCAGCAAGTTGCGCACGATTTGCGCATGCTGCTCAGTGGGACGCCACGATAACCAAGCGTTCATTCAGATCATCTCCCATGAACATGACTCGTGCGGCTCGCTCAGCTCGAAGGCGAGACAGAAAACGCGCCGCGGAATCACGACGCCGCACGCCTTGGTTGGGACGCGCAAGCATCGGGGAAACGGTATAAGTACCGTTCGAGGCCACGGTGTAAGAGGGCCGGCGCCTTCGCACATTGGGCGAGGCGGGCATACGCGGTGGCACCCACGCAAAAAACCAGCGTCTGGTAGCGCTGGCTAGGACTACGACAAAAGCCGTCGAAGACGCCGTGCAGGGTTCGGCGGACGGTGACGCGCTGCGTCAAAGATCGGTGATTGGCGGCTCGAAGCCTTTTACCCTGCAACCAATGTGAGCGGATTCTAGCAGGGTTTTATAGATCGTCAACACTATAAAAACTTAAATCTATAACAAAAAGTAATTTAAAATTCCTCTTCAGAACGCGAGCCCCGTGCCGTAGGGGGTTTGCGCGCGATCGACTTTTTCTCCGCCGGGCGGCTGCATGGCTGCCCGGGGTAAAATCGTCGATCAATTCGGGGTCGCAGCCGGCCGCTGCCCCGCCCATCGCTGCCCGCTCATGCGGGTTGCCCGGACCTTCTTCATGAAATACAAAGACTTACGCGATTTCATTCAGCGCCTCGAGGCGCTCGGCGAACTGCGGCGCGTCACGCAGCCCGTGTCGCCCGTGCTCGAAATGACCGAGCTGTGCGACCGCGTGCTGCGCGCCGGCGGCCCCGCGCTGCTGTTCAACGCGCCGCCCGGCAATGCATTTCCGGTGCTCGGCAACCTGTTCGGCACGCCGCGCCGCGTCGCGCTCGGGATGGGCGTCGATGCGGGCGACGATGCCGCACTCGGCTCGTTGCGTGACCTCGGACGCCTGCTGTCCGCGCTGAAGGAGCCCGATCCGCCGAAGAGCCTGAAGGACGCCGGCAAGCTGCTGTCGCTCGCGAAGGCGGTATGGGACATGGCGCCGAAGTCGGTGTCGTCGCCGCCGTGCCAGGAGATCGTCTGGGAGGGCGCCGACGTCGACCTGAACAAGCTGCCGATCCAGACCTGCTGGCCCGGCGATGCGGGGCCGCTCGTCACGTGGGGCCTGACGGTCACGCGCGGGCCGAACAAGTCGCGCCAGAATCTCGGCATCTATCGCCAGCAGCTGATCGGCCGCAACAAGCTGATCATGCGCTGGCTCGCGCATCGCGGCGGCGCACTGGATTTCCGCGAATTCGCGCTGCAGAACCCCGGCAAGCCGTATCCAGTCGCGGTCGTGCTCGGCGCCGACCCGGCCACGACGCTCGGCGCGGTGACGCCCGTGCCCGATTCGCTGTCCGAGTATCAGTTCGCCGGCCTGCTGCGCGGCAGCCGCACGGAACTCGCGAAGTGCCTGACGCCCGGCGTCGACACGCTGCAGGTGCCCGCGCGCGCGGAGATCGTGCTCGAAGGCTTCATTCATCCGCAGGAAGGCGCCCCTGCCCCCGCTCCGGCCGGCGCACCGCCGCGACCGGCGGGCAACGCGGCGGCCGTGTACGAACACGCGCTCGAAGGGCCGTACGGCGACCACACCGGTTATTACAACGAGCAGGAGTGGTTTCCGGTGTTCACCGTCGAGCGCATCACGATGCGCCGCGACGCGATCTACCACTCGACCTACACGGGCAAACCGCCCGACGAGCCCGCGGTGCTCGGCGTCGCGCTCAACGAGGTGTTCGTGCCGCTGCTGCAGAAGCAGTTCACGGAAATCACCGACTTCTACCTGCCGCCCGAAGGCTGCAGCTACCGGATGGCCATCGTCCAGATGAAGAAGAGCTACGCGGGCCACGCGAAGCGCGTGATGTTCGGCGTGTGGAGCTTCCTGCGGCAGTTCATGTATACGAAGTTCATCGTGGTCGTCGACGAGGACGTGAACATCCGCGACTGGAAGGAGGTGATCTGGGCGATCACGACGCGCGTCGACCCCGTGCGCGACACGGTGATGGTCGACAGCACGCCGATCGACTATCTCGACTTCGCGTCGCCGGTGGCCGGACTCGGCTCGAAGATGGGGCTCGACGCGACCAACAAGTGGCCGGGCGAAACCAGCCGCGAATGGGGCCGCCCGATCGAGATGGACACGGCCGTCAAGGCGCGCGTCGACCGGCTGTGGCAGGAGATCGGCCTCTGACGCCAGGCAGGCCGGTGCCTGCCGGCCTACGCATCGCAATCGCCGCAAACACCCAGAAGATGAGCTTTCCGCCCGCCTCCATGCTGTCCGACGGATTCTTTCTGTCGCTCTCGTTGTGTCTCGACATCGGCCTCGTGAACGTCGCGATGCTGTCGCTCACGCTATCGCACGGCTTCCGCCCGGGCTTCTGGCTCGGCGTCGGCTCGTGCGTCGGCGATCTCGTCTACGCGGCGCTCGCGCTCGCGGGAATGGCCGTGCTGCTGCAGTTCGAACCCGTGCGCTGGATCGTGTGGATCGGCGGCGGCGCGGTGCTGCTGTTCCTCACGTGGAAGATGGCGCGCGAAGCGCTGGCGCCCGCCAAGGCGGCCGACGACGACGCGGACGACGCCGCGCCGCCGCGGGCGAGCGCACGGCGCAGTTTCGTGCGCGGGATGCTGCTCGCGATGTCGTCGCCGAGCGCGATCCTGTGGTTCGCGGCGGTCGGCGGCGCGCTGATCGCGAAAGCCGGTGCGACCACGCCGGCCACCGCGTCGGTGTTCCTGTCGGGCTTCTTCCTCGGCGGCCTCGCGTGGACGCTCTTCATGTGCACGCTCGCGAGCCAGGGCCGCAAGCGCGCGGGCGCCGGCCTGATGCGTGCGTGCCATGTCGCGTCGGCGCTGCTGTTCGCGTATTTCTCGTACAGCGTGATTGTCGGCGGCTACCGCGACCTGATCGTGCACGCGGTTTAATCGCCATCGCGCTGCCGCGCCGGCCACGGCACCGAGCGTCAGCCCCAATGAAAAACGGCGCAACGCCCCTCGCGGGACGTTGCGCCGTTTTGCCGCGCGCGGTCAGGCCGCGCGAGACGAATCAGCGACGCCAGTAGCCGTGATGGCCCCAGCCGCCATAACCATGGCGCCAGTACGGACGACCGTAGTAGCCCCCGACGACCACCGCGGGCGGCGGCGCATAGTAGGCCGGCGCCGGCGCGTAATAGACGGGCGGAGGCGGCGGCGCGTAGTACACGGGCGGCGGCGGTGCATAGACGGGATACGCGGGTGCGACCGGGATACCGATGCCGACCCCGATCGACACGTGAGCCTGCGCGGCGCTTGCGGCGCCCAGGCCCAGCGCGGCGGCGGCGATGAACGGAATGAGCTTTTTCACTTCGATTCTCCTGCTGGAGCGGTATTTTGGCGCTCCTGTCGGCAACGGCGGGCATGCACGTCGCATGCAAGCAATGTAGCGAAAACCCGCCCCGCGCGTATCGCGCATTTGTTGCAAATTGCAATTGCACGCGGCCCGAGGCGTCGCGCGGCGCGGTGCCCGATGCAGGCTGCCACCCTTGCGCGTCGCGTGATTCCGTCCGAGGAGCCAGGCCCCGACACCATGACCGGTCAGTCTTACCGGCTCCGGTGCGTGTAACGGGCACGCGTACGTAATGAACGATTACAAATTCGAGACAAGATGCCGACATTTCAAGCGGGCCGCGGACGCCGGGCATTTCGGGGTCGGATTCGAAGATCATGATTTAGCCGTGACGCCCGAGGTCGGCCCGCATACGAATCGCACCGCATACCGGTAATTCATACGTGCGTCCGCCCGACCATCTGCCTTCCCCGACACCGCCGTCATTCCTGCGATACTGGCGGCTGCTTCGTTTCCGCTTACATCCGCCGCCATGCCGCTTCCCGACACACCCCGCCTCGGCTTCATCGGCGCCGGCCGCCTGGCGCGCTGTATCGCGCAGCGCTTCGCGCAGGCCGGCTTCCCGGTCGTCGCGATCGCGAGCCGCACGCCCGCGTCGGCCGCCGGCCTCGCCGCACGGATCGACGGCTGCCGCGCGGTCGACACCCCGCAGCAGGTAGTCGACGCCGCCGACCTGATCTTCGTGACGACACCCGACGATCATCTCGCGTCGAGCGCCGCGGCGCTGCGCTTCGACACATCGCGCGCCGCCGGCCAGGCGCTCGTCCATTGCAGCGGCGCGTCGGCGGTCGCGCTGCTCGATCCGGCGAAGCAGCAAGGCGCGGCCACCGGCGGCTTCCATCCGCTCTATCTGTTCGGCGGCACCGATGCCGACCTCGCGCGCATCGACGGCTGCTCGGTCACGATCGAAGCGGACGGTGCACTGCACGCGACGCTGCTGCGACTTGCCGCCGCACTGGGCTGCCATCCGCTGTCGATTCCGGCCGGCGGCCGGATGCTGTATCACGCGGCCGCGCACTACGCGGCGAGCTTCGCGCTGTGCGGGCTGTCGGAAGCGGTCGAGCTGTGGCGCGGCCTCGGTTTCGACGAGGACGCCGCGCTGCGCGCGCTGTTGCCGATGCTCGCCGGCACGATCGAGACCGCCCGCGACAAGGGGCTCGCGAATGCGCTGGCCGGGCCGGTATCGCGCGGCGACACGGGCATCGTCGAGCGCCAGCTCGCGCTGCTCGAGGCGCGCGGCGGCGATCATGCGGCGCTGTACGCGCTGCTGACGCGCCGCGCGGTCGCGCTCGCGGCGAAGCGCGCAGCACCGCCGGCGTCGCTGCCGGCGCTGGCCGAAGCCGTCGAAACCTCGCTCGCACGCGTGGCCGCGCACCCCTCCCCGTCGCGAGACGAGGCGTGATAAGGTGTCGGCCGATGCGCCGCCAACCGGCGTTGGCGGCCGCACGCTACTGACTGTATAAAAAGGATGCCAACGATGTTCGGCGAGATCGCCCGTTTTCTGCTCAATACCGTCTTCACGCTATTCGGCGCCGCGCTGATTCTGCGCGTCTGGATGCAGGCCGTTCGCGTGCCGCCGTACAACCCCGTCACGCAAGCCGTGCTGCAGGCAACCAACTGGCTCGTGCTGCCGCTGCGTCGCGTGATCGCGGGCGTACGCGGCATCGACTGGGCCAGCGTCGTCGCCGCGCTGCTCACCGCGCTCGTCTATGTCGTGCTGATGGTCGTGATGGCCGGCTTCGATCCGGCCGCCGTGATCGCGACGCTCGTCGTGGTCGCGCTGCTCACCGTCGTGAAGTGGGCGCTCAACCTCGTGATCTGGATGACGATCCTGATGGCGCTGCTGTCGTGGCTCAACCCGCGCTCGCCGGCGATGCCGATCCTCTACCAGCTCACCGCGCCGTTTCTGAACCCGCTGCGCCGCGTGATCCCGAACCTCGGCGGCATCGACCTGTCGCCGATCCTGCTGTTCGTGATCGTGCAGGTGCTGCTGATGATCGTCACGCGCGCCGCCGTGTCGCTGACGATGTTCGGCATCTGATCGGCGCGACGCCCTATGCCGCCGGCCCCTGCGCCGGCGGTGCGCCAAGCGTGTCGATCACGCCGAACTGCGCCGGCATCATCGCGTAGCACACCCGCACTTTCTCGCGCGACAGCCG
This sequence comes from Burkholderia sp. KCJ3K979, assembly GCF_016759955.1. Classification (NCBI taxonomy): domain Bacteria; kingdom Pseudomonadati; phylum Pseudomonadota; class Betaproteobacteria; order Burkholderiales; family Burkholderiaceae; genus Burkholderia; species Burkholderia sp. KCJ3K979. The sequence continues at coordinate 7,453 of NZ_JACFYV010000181.1, read as the reverse complement.
CTCGAGCAGCCGCTGCGCTTCGTCCTCGGTGACGACGAACTCGACCTCGATCGCGAGCGAACCCTGCAGTTCGAAGAAGCGATCCTCGTGCAGCACGCGATGCTGGCCGAAACCGGCCATCGCGCGAAACGCGGAACCGCCCGCGACGCCCATCCGGTTCGCCTCTTCCAGCAGCCATTCCCACAGCGGCTTGCGGTGCAGCCGGTGCCGCTCGTGCACATAGAAGCGTAAAAAGACCCTGTCCATCGCCCCCTCCGATGGCGGCCCGCTCAGGCCGCCGCGAGCCACGCGCGCGCGGTCCACATGCCGAGCGCCGTCAGCGCGAACGATCCAGTCAAGTGTAGGGCAGCCACCGCCAACGCCCATCCGAATTCGCCCTCGAGCGCGTGGGTCATCACTTCGACCGAATAGGTCGAGAACGTCGTGAGGCCGCCGAGAAAGCCCGTGATCACGAACAGCCGCCACTCGGGCGGCAACCCGACGCGGACCGTGAACACGACGGCGGCCACGCCGATCACGTAGCCGCCGATCAGGTTCGACGCGAGCGTGCCGAGCGGCACCGCGGGAAAGAAGGCATTGAGCGCGAGGCTCAGGAACCAGCGCAGCAACGCGCCGAGGCCGGCGCCGACGAAGATCGCGACGATCGAATAGAACAAGGGCACCCCTCATGGTCGGCGCCGCGCGGCGCACGCGGCCTACGCTGAACTGTATGCGGAATCGCGCCGCGCCGGCAATGCCGACGGGCCGGGTCAGCAGGCGGCGAATCGTGTCGCGAACGCATGACGCGTTTCACGATTTTCACACGCGCGCCGTCGTGGATATTTACCGAACGATTACATCCGACATTACAAATAAACTTTAAATCGACTGATTATTTATCCGCCTTTTAAAAACCGATAAAGCAGTTCGATCCGGTTCACGACAACCCTGCACAACGCCCACGTCAAAAGGGCTCCACGTACTTTCCCTTATCAGACATTCCCGTATCCGGCCGGTATTCGATGTAATTACCGTCGGCGATTTCGTAAAATTGTTTCGCTACTCCACCCGATCGACATGGAGACTCAAAAATGAACAATATGCACCTGTCATCCATGTTGACCCCGGCGCTGTGCGCGTCGCTGCTCGCGTCGAGCGTCGCGCTCGCCGACGGCAACGGGCCGCCCCCCTACATCGAAGGCAACCGCGCACCGAAAGGATTCGCGCGCCCGCCGTTCCACACGAAGCCGCGTGCGAGCACGGCCACGATCGCCGGCCTCACGCCGGCGCTCACGCGGCATGCATACGGGTTCGACGCGATCGCGAACCAGGGCGACGGAATGGTCGTCGCAATCGTCGACGCGTACGACGACCCGAAGATCGAATCCGATCTCGGCGTGTTCAGCACCGCGTTCTCGCTGCCGGCCTGCACGTCGTCGAACGGCTGTTTCACCAAGGTGTACGCGCACGGGGCACGGCCCAAGCCCGATTCGGGCTGGGCGCTCGAGATCTCGCTCGATGTCGAATGGGTGCATGCGATCGCACCGAAGGCGAAGATCGTGCTCGTCGAGGCCGCATCGGCCAGCTTCAGCGACCTGCTGGCCGCGGTCGACGTCGCGGTCAAGCGCGGCGCGTCGGTCGTGTCGATGAGTTTCGGCGGCAACGAATTCAGCAGCGAGACCGGCTTCGACGGCCACTTCAACGTACCGGGCGTCACGTTCGTCGCATCGTCCGGCGACAGCGGTACCGGCACCGAATACCCGGCCGCGTCGCGTTACGTGGTATCCGTCGGCGGCACGACGCTGTCGTCGGACACGGCCGGCAACTACATCGGCGAGGCAGCGTGGAGCGGCAGCGGCGGCGGCGTGAGCAACGTCGAGGCCGAGCCGGCCGGCCAGACCGCGTGGCCGATTCCGGTGGCCGGCAAGCGCGGCGTGCCCGACGTCAGCTACGACGCGAATCCGTCCAGCGGTTTCGCGGTGTACGACTCGGTCACCTATCAGGGGCAGGCCGGCTGGTTCCAGGTCGGCGGCACGAGCGCGGGGGCGCCGCAATGGTCGGCGCTCGTCGCGATCGCGAATTCGCTGCGCACGGCGGCCGGCAAGAAATCGTTGAGCGGCACCTACGACACGCTCTATACGGTCGGTAAAACCGCGTACGGCAGCGACTTCCACGACGTGACGACCGGGTCCAACGGCAATTGCAGCAGCGTCTGCAGCGCGGCGGGCGGCTACGACTACGTGACGGGTCTCGGTTCGCCGATCGCACCGGCGCTCGTGCAGGCGCTCGTCGCGCGGCCGTAATTGCGCGGCTTCGGCCGGTGGACTCGCGGCACGTGGTTCAGCCGCCGCGCCACGCGCGGTCGAGCGCGTTCAGCGTCGTCAACGCCCCGCCTTTCAGCCCGATCACGTCCGCCCGGCGCGCATGCGCCTCGCGTGCATTGATGCGGATCACGTCGGCGCCGAGCCGTTCGCTCAGCAGGCGCACGGTCGGAATCGCGGTGCCCGCGCCGATCTCGACCACGGCGACGCGCCCGGCCTGCGCGATCCAGTCGTCGAGCGCGCGCTCCTGCGCGTCGTAACGCGCACCGAGCCAGCCGGTGTCGCCGAACATCAGGATGTTCGGCCGCGCGAGACCGCCGCAGTGCGGGCAGCGCGGCAGGTCGCCAACCAGGCGGCACGTCGCTTCGTCGACCACCGGCACGAACGGCGCCGCATCCCACGTGTCGTCCGTGCACGGGCGCAGGCATTGCATCGCATGAATCGAGCCGTGGATCTCGACGATGCGCGCCGGATCGAAGCCGGCTTTCTGGAACTGGCCGTCGACGTTGCTGGTCAGCACAAAGCCGCCGTTCGGCATCGCGTCGATCCAGCGGCGCAGGATCGCGAAACCCGCGTGCGGCACCGTCGCACGGTACAGCGCGAGACGATGCCCGTAGAAGCCCCAAGCGAGCGATGCACGCGCACGAAACGCGTGCGGCGACGCGATCTCGTGGAATTCGAAACGCTCGTGGCGCAGCGCCGGATACGCGCGCCAGAAACCGTCCGTGCCACGAAAGTCAGGCAGCCCGGAATCGACGCCGATGCCCGCGCCGGCCGTGACGAGCAAGGCGTCGGCGCGTGCGAGTGCGTCGACGGCGGACGCGACGAGATCGGCGGGAAGCGGCGCGGCGGCGGAGTCCGCGGAATCAGCGGGATCGGAAGAAGGCATGATGGAGAAGCAGTGGCGTCGAGCGTTGCGCGAGTGGCGTCGCGATCATACGCCGGTTCGGACGCTGCGCTGCATCGGCCACGCAACGCGGCGTGCACTACACGCGCCGGCTATGGGCGAGGCGAGTGCCGGCCGTCCGCACGCGCCGCACCGGCGATGCCGCCAACCGGCGCCCATGCTCGCTCAGTCAGCCGAATCGTCCTGCGCAACCGGCATCTCGTCGACCGCGAAATAGACCGGCTTGCCGAGTTCCCGCGCAAGCGCCACGTCCGCATCCGCCCCGCGCGACGCGCCGTCGATGCGCAACACCGCATCGCAACGTCGCAGCAGCCGGTGCGCGGCCGGATACAGGAAGGTTTCGCTGACGGCGTCGCCCACCTGCGTCGACCCGGCCGCGGCCGCGAGCGGCAACGACACCCATTCGCCGATCATCGGCACGTGCCCGCGGCGATACACGGCAAGCGCCGCCGCTTCCAGCCGGTGCAGGTTCGCGGCGATGCGGACAGGGTCGCCGTCCGTGCCGCTGCGATAGGGGCCGGCGACCAGCACGAGCCGCGGCGTCATGCGGCGCGCGCGCCGGCGGTTTCCCGCAGCGCGACGTATTGCAGCAGCATGATCGTCTTCGCATCGACGATCTCGCCGCGCTCGATCGCGTCCAGCGCCGCCTGCAGCGGCATCTCGACGACTTCGAGATCTTCACCCTCTTCCGCGATGCCGCCGCCGGCATTCGTGCGCAGCGACGCATCGTATTCGCCGACGAAGAAATGCAGCTTCTCGGTCACTGAACCCGGGCTCATGAACGCCTCGAACACCTTGCGCACGCCGCGCACGCGATAGCCGGTCTCCTCCTCGGCCTCCGCACGAATGCGCGCTTCGGGCGTTTCGTCGTCGAGGAGGCCGGCCGCCGCCTCGAGCAGCATGCCGTCGTGCCCGCTCGCGAACGCCGGCATCCGGAACTGCCGCGTCAGCAGCACGTCGCCCGTCTCGGCATGGCGCAGCAGGATCGTCGCGCCGTTGCCGCGATCGTAGGTCTCGCGGCTCAGGCGCTGCCACGTTCCGTCGCGGCGCAGGAAATCGAACGTCACCTTTCGCAGCACATACCAGTCGTCGGACAGCACCGTCGTATCGACGATGCGCACCCGCTCCCGCGTTGCAGCCATTGCAGCCTCCGGTTCGACAAAGAACGGCGCCCATGGTAACGTGCAGTTTCGTGCAATTTCAAGAAATTTCGTGCAAACACGATGCTGACGACACAACGCAAGAAGGCGATCCTCGATGCGCTCGCGCGCGACGGCCAGGTGCTGGCCGCCGAGCTGAGCGTGCAATTCGGCGTGTCCGAAGACACGGTGCGCCGCGACCTGCGCGAGCTCGCGGCCGAACGGCTGCTGCAGCGCGTGCACGGCGGCGCGCTGCCGGCGTCGCCGGCCATCGCGCCGTTCGCGCAGCGCGAGGCGCTCGAATCCGCGGAGAAGCGGCGCATCGCGCGGCGGGCCGCGCAGATGATCGCGCCCGGGCAGGTGGCGATCGTCGACGGCGGCACGACCTCCGCGCTGCTCGTCGGCCAGTTGCCGGCCGACCTGCGCGCGACGATCGTCACGCACAGCCCGAGCGTCGCGGTCGCGTTGGCCACCCATCCGTCGATCGACGTGATCCTGATCGGCGGGCGGCTCTACAAGCATTCGATCGTCGCGGTCGGCGCCGCGGCGATGGAAGGCATCGCGCGCATTCATGCAGACCTGTACTTCATGGGCGTCACGGGCGTCCATCCGGTAGCCGGTCTGAGCACCGGCGATTTCGAGGAAGCGGCGATCAAGCGCGCGCTGGCCGAACGCGCGGCCGAGACGGTGGTGCTCGCGTCGCAGTCGAAACTGCGCGCGGCATCGCAATTCGTGATCGGCGACCTCACGCTGGCGCAGACGATCGTCGTCGAGAAGGAAACCGACGCCGCGCTGACGAAGCCGATCGAGGCCGCGGGCGTGACGGTGGTGCGCGCGTAGCGCGCGGGGCGCTCGCATGCGCCGAATCGGTTGCGGGCGGCACCGCGCCCGTGCCGAATCCATGTCAGCGTGCTGACAGGCACCGCTTGCTAACATGGGCGATCGCCCGATCGCCACGTGCTACCCGCCCGATGCCCCCGCCCTCCACCCCGACGCCTCAGGTACCGCCCGCCGGCGACGCTCCGCCGCCCGGCATCCTCGCACTGTTCATCGCGTTCGCGCAGATCGGCCTGACCAGCTTCGGCGGCGGGCTCAGCGGGCGGATGATGCGCGACTTCGTCCACGAGCGGCGCTGGCTCGACGAAGAGGCTTTCCTCAACGGCCTCGCGCTGTCGCAGGCGTTGCCGGGCGTCAACGTGAAGAACCTCGCGATCTGGATCGGCTACCGGCTCGCCGGATGGCGCGGCGCGGTGGCCGGCTTCACCGGCATCATCGCGCCGCCGGCCGTGCTGATCGTGCTGTTCGGCGTCGCGTTCTCGACCCTCACCCGCTTCCCGCTCACGCATGTCGCGCTCGCCGGCGCGGCGGCCGCGGCGATCGGGCTGTCGATCTCGATGGCGATCACCGCGGTGCGCCGGCTACCGCGCCGCGTGCTGCCGTTCGCGGTGATGACGCTCACGTTCGTGTCGGTCGCGGTACTGCACTGGCCGCTCGTATGGACCGTGCTGATCGGCGGCACGCTGAGCGTCGTGCTCGAATACCGCCGTGCGTCCACCGCGCCGGCCGGGAGCGACGCACGATGAACGCGTCCGCACGTTACGCAGCGCTGTTCGGCGTGTTCGCGCCGCTGTCGATCGCGACGATCGGCGGCGGGCAGGCGGTCATCGCGGATATCCAGCGGCAGGTCGTCGACGTCCATCACTGGATGAGCGCCACGCAATTCGTGAACGACTTCGCGATCGCGCGGATGGCGCCCGGCCCCGGCTCGCTGCTGGCGACGCTGATCGGCTGGCAGGTGGCCGGTTTTTGGGGCGCGGTGATCGCGACGCTCGCGCTGTTCGGCCCGACCGCGTTCCTGATCTACGGCGTCGCGCATCTATGGCGGCGGCACCGGGGCGCACGCTGGCAAATCGCGCTCGAAGCCGGCCTGCGCCCGGTCGCGGCCGGCATGATCCTCGCGTCGGTGTGGGTGCTGCTGCAGGCGCTCGACGGCGGCTGGGCCGCCCGCGCGATCGCGGTTGCGTCGACGCTGTGCGTGATCTACACGCGCGTTCATGCGTTGTTGCTGATCGCGATCGGTGCGCTGCTGCTCGTGGGTGTGCACACGCTCGGCGGCGTGTAACGCGCCGCCGCCGTCATCGCACCGGCCGTCGCGTGATCGTCTAGGCCCCACGAAACACCGGCGCACGCCGCTCCGCGAACGCGCGCAACCCTTCGTCGAAATCCGCGCCTTCGCACGCCTGGCGACGCAGCTCGGTGATCCGCTCGAACGCGTCGGCCGGCAACGGCCGTGCGTCCTGCAGCACGCGCAACTGCTCCTTCACCGCGTGCACCGCGAGCGGCGCCTTCGCGGCAATCGTGCGCGCGACGTCGAGCGCCGCGTCGTCGACCCCGCCCGCGTCAGCCAGCCGGTTCACGAGCCCGTGATGCGCGGCGCGTTCCGCATCGAGCGGCTGCGCGCAGAAGAACATCTCCTTGAGCACATGGATCGGCAGGTTGTCGTGGAAGCGCAGCAGGCCGCTCGTCGAATACGGCAGGCCGATGTTCGCGGGCGTCATCGCGAAACGCGCGTCGCGCGCCGCGACGACGAGATCGCAGCTCATCACGAGATCGACCGCCCCGCCCCACGCCGATCCGGCCACCGCCGCGATCACCGCGCCCGGATAGGTCCGCACGCGCCGCAGCGCGCGTTCGAGCGGTTTGCCGTACGCGAGCGGATCGCGGTCGTCGGCCAGTTCGCGCAGGTCGTGCCCCGCGCTCCACACGTCACCGCTGCCGTCGTTGGACAGGATCACGACCGGCGGCGGACGGTGCCCGGCCAACGCATCGAGATGCGCGACGAGGGCATCGAGCAACGGCGCGTCGAGCGCATGCCGTCGCGCCGGATTCCCGAACCGCACGCGCGCGATCCGCTCGCCGATCCAATCGACCGTCACGCTCGACGCCCCGTCGTGTTTCGTCATGTCGGTCATTGCACGGCCTCCGCCACCGCATCGGCCTGGAAGATCGCGCGCCCGGCCAGCAGTGCGTCGATCGCGTCGTCGCCGTAGCCGGCTTCGCGCAGCACATCGACCGTATGCTCGCCGAGCAGCGGCGCCGCATGGCGG
>NZ_JACFYV010000180.1:0-13889 GCF_016759955.1 Burkholderia sp. KCJ3K979 | reverse complement strand
CGGTGTCGGTCGATTCGTCCTCGTCGGTGAACGACGCGGCGGCAGCGGCGCCTTCCGGCTTCCACACCTGGCCGATCGCGAGCGACTTCAGCTTCTTGCGGCCGCCGTACCAGAGGTTGACGAGCCCGCGCGAGAAGAACACCGCGGAGAACATCGACGTCAGGATGCCGAGGCAGTGCACGATCGCGAACGCGCGAACCGGGCCCGAACCGAACGCAAGCAGCGCGAGACCGGCGATCAGCGTCGTGACGTTCGAGTCGAGAATCGTCGCCCACGCATGCGCGTAGCCGGCCTGGATCGCGAGCTGCGGCGGCTGGCCGGCGCGCAGTTCTTCACGCACGCGCTCGTTGATCAGCACGTTCGAGTCGATCGCCATACCGAGCGCGAGCGCGATGGCCGCGATACCGGGCAGCGTCAGCGTCGCCTGCATCAACGACAGCACGGCGACGAGCAGCAGCAGGTTCACCGACAGCCCGATCACCGACACCACGCCGAACAGCATGTAGTACGCGATCATGAACACGGCGATCGCGCAGAAGCCCCAGATCACCGAGTGGACGCCCATCTTGATGTTGTCGGCGCCGAGGCTCGGGCCGATCGTGCGTTCCTCGATGATGTCCATCGGTGCGGCGAGCGAACCGGCGCGCAGCAGCAGCGCGAGGTCGGCCGCGGCCTGCGGCGTCGGCTGGCCCGTGATCTGGAAGCGGTCGCCGAGTTCCGACTGGATCGTCGCGACCGTCAGCACTTCGCCCTTGCCCTTCTCGAACAGCACCATCGCCATCGGCTTGCCGATGTTGTCGCGCGACACCGTGCGCACCGCGCGGCCGCCCGCCGAATCGAGGCGGATGTTGACCGACGGACGCTGGTGTTCGTCGAAGCCGGCCGAGGCGTCGATGATGCGGTCGCCGGTGAAGATCACGTCCTTCTTCAGCAGCACGGGCGCCTGGTTGCCTTGCGTGAACAGCTCCTCGCCCGGGGGCACGGGGTCGTTCGGGTTCGGGTGCGTGTTGATCGGGTCGGCCAGGCGCGCCTCGAGCGTCGCGGTGCGGCCGATGATGTCCTTCGCCTTCGCGGTGTCCTGCACGCCCGGCAGTTCGACGACGATGCGGTCGCTGCCTTGCTGCTGCAGGATCGGCTCGGACACGCCGAGCTCGTTCACGCGGTTGTGGAGCGTCGTCAGGTTCTGCTTGAGCGCGGCGTCCTCGACCGACTTCTGCACGGCCGGCGTGAAGGTGCCGACGACTTGCGTGCCGCCGCCGCCGGGCTGGGTCGCCCATTGCAACTCGGTGATCGACGCGGCGAGCACCTTGCGGGCGTCTTCCGCCGTCTGCGCATCGCTGAAGTTGACGACCACGGACTGCTCGACGCGGCTCACGCCGCCGTCGCGGATGTTCTTGTCGCGCAGCAGCGAGCGCGCGTCGGAGGCGTCGGAGTCGAGCTTCTTCGTGAGCGCGCCCGTCATGTCGACCTGGAGCAGGAAGTGCACGCCGCCGCGCAGGTCGAGGCCGAGATACATCGGCAGCGCGTGCAGGGCGGTCAGCCAGCGCGGCGACGCGCTCTGCAGGTTCAGTGCGACGACGTACTGCGGATCGTTCGGGTCGGCATTCAGCGACTTCTGCAGCAGGTCCTTGACGCGCAGCTGCGTATCGGTGTCCTTCAGGCGCACGCGGATGTTCGCGCTGGTCGCCGTGTTCTCGAAGGTGACGTCGTCCGGCTTGATCTGCGCGGACGCGAGTGCCGATTCGACCTGGGTCAGCGTGGTCGAGTCGAGCTTGACCGTGGCCTTGCCGCTCGACACCTGCACCGCCGGCGCTTCGCCGAAGAAGTTGGGCAATGTGTACAGAAGGCCGATGGCGAGCGCCACGACCATCACGACATATTTCCAGAGTGGATAACGATTCATGAGGGGGCCGAACGGGTGGTTGGCGTGAAAGCGTCGCGTCCGGCGCCGCGGCGGCCCGCTCTCTCAGGCGGGCACGGCGCGGGGAGCCGGACGCTCGGTGAAAGCCTTACAGCGACTTGATCGTGCCCTTCGGCAGAATGGTCGTGACGGCAGCCTTCTGCACGGTGATTTCGGTGCCTTCGGCGATTTCGACGCCGATGTAGCCTTCGGTGACCTTCGTCACCTTGCCGACGAGGCCGCCGCTCGTGACGACTTCGTCGCCCTTCGCCATGGCCGCGAGCATGTTGCGGTGTTCCTTCTGACGCTTCATCTGCGGACGGATCATGATGAAGTACAGCACCGCGAACATCAGGATGAGCGGCAGGAAGCTCATCAGGCTCGATTCGGCGCCACCGGCGCCTTGCGCGAAGGCATTGGAAATGAACGGCACGTTGGTCTCTCCGTAGGGGAAGATCGAAAAATAAGCCGGTTATTCTACCACCGGCCCCATGCGCGAACGGATCGGCAAATGCGCTTTCGGATCAAGCTGTTAAAGCACGAACCGATACCGTTGCGACTTGTTTGGAAAGGTAATTGTAATGTTTAGCGGTCGCGACTGGCGATTTGAGTGCGCCAATTAGTACACGTCCTATGTGACTGGCCGCGGTGCGAGCCGCCGGCCGGCCCGTCAGTCGACCCCTCTCGCGCGATCCTCCGCGAAGCGCTGCCGGAATGCGTCGAACGTATGCGTTTCGATCGCGTCGCGGATCTCGCTCATCAGCTGCAGGTAGTAGTGCAGGTTGTGGATCGTGTTCAGCTGCGCGCCGAGGATTTCGCCGACCCGGTGCAGGTGATGCAGATAGCCGCGCGAGAAGTTCTGGCACGTGTAGCAGGTGCAGGTCGAATCGAGCGGCTTCAACGAGTTCTTGTGCGTCGCGTTGCGGATCTTCACGTCGCCGAAACGCGTGAACAGCCACCCGTTGCGCGCGTTGCGGGTCGGCATCACGCAGTCGAACATGTCGATGCCGTTCGCGACGCCCTCGACCAGATCCTCCGGCGTGCCCACGCCCATCAGGTAGTGCGGCTTGTTGGCCGGCAGCTTCGGGCCCACGTGCTGCAGCACGCGCATCATGTCTTCCTTCGGCTCGCCCACCGACAGCCCGCCGATCGCGAGGCCGTGGAAGCCGAGTTCCGCGAGGCCCGCGAGCGATTCGTCGCGCAGGTCCTCGAACATCCCGCCCTGGACGATCCCGAACAGCGCATTCGGGTTGCCGAGCCGGTTGAACTCGTCGAGCGAGCGCTTCGCCCAGCGCAGCGACATGCGCATCGAGTCGGCCGCTTCCTGGTGCGTCGTCGGCACGCCGTTGGTCGCGTACGGCGTGCACTCGTCGAACTGCATCACGACGTCGGAGTTCAGCACCTTCTGGATCTGCATCGACACTTCCGGCGACAGGAACAGCTTGTCGCCGTTGATCGGCGACGCGAACGTGACGCCGTCCTCGGTGATCTTGCGCAGGTCGCCGAGCGAGAACACCTGGAAGCCGCCCGAATCGGTCAGGATCGGTTTGTTCCAGCCCATGAAGCCGTGCAGGCCGCCGTGCGCGTCGATCGTGTCGAGGCCCGGGCGCAGCCACAGGTGGAACGTGTTGCCGAGGATGATCTGGGCCTTGATCTCGTGCAGCTCGCGCGGCTGGATCGCCTTCACGGTGCCGTACGTGCCGACCGGCATGAAGATCGGCGTCTCGACCGTGCCGTGATTGAGTTTCACGCGGCCGCGGCGCGCGTGGCCGTCGGTCGTCAGCAATTCGAATTCGAGCCCGTTGGCCGGGCGGTCCTGCACGGGGGCGTGCGTATCGTGGGATGAACCTTCGGTCATCGTGTTGCTCTCCTTGCTACCGGAAATGCTCTGCATGGGACCAGAGTAACCGCTAAAGCGCTAACTCTGGATCGCAAGTCCGGCGCATGTTGGAAACGCCGCCCGGGAAATCGGCGGCGGGGAAAAGCGGGTGCGCGCCAGCGTAGCGCGCACAACGTAAAAAAACGGCACGGCGGCAGTGCGACGCGCCGGCCATCGTGCGCATCGAGCCGATGCTGTCGACTGCGCTTACGCGCCCGACGCCTCCGGCGTGTCGCGCCGCGTGAGCAGCATCGCGTCGCCGTAGCTGAAGAACCGGTAGCGTTCTTCGATCGCGTGCCGGTACGCGGCGCGGATCGTCTCGACGCCCGCGAACGCGGACACCAGCATCAGCAGCGTCGACTTCGGCAGGTGGAAGTTCGTCACGAGCCGGTCGACCACGCGGAAACGGTAGCCGGGCGTGATGAAGATGTCGGTCTCGGCCTGCGTCGCCGCGAGCGGGCGGCCGGCTTCGTCGGCGCTGCGCGCCGCGGCTTCGAGCGCGCGCATCGACGTCGTGCCGACCGCGATCACGTTGCCGCCGCGCGCGCGGGTCGCGGCGATCTTGTCGACGAGCGACTGCGGCAGGTCGTACCACTCGCTGTGCATCTTGTGCTCGGCGATGTTCTCGACGCGCACCGGCTGGAACGTGCCGGCGCCGACGTGCAGCGTGAGCGTCGCGCGCTCGACGCCCATCGCGTCGAGCTTATCCAGCAGCGGCTGGTCGAAATGGAGCCCGGCCGTGGGCGCGGCGACCGCGCCCGGGTTGCTCGCATAGACGGTCTGGTAGCGCGTCTCGTCGGTCGCATCGGCGTCGTGCTCGATGTACGGCGGCAGCGGCAGCCGGCCGTGCTGCTCGATCAGGTCGAGGCACGGCGCGGGGAAGTGCAGCGTGAAGAACGGCTCGACGCGCTCGCCGACCGTCACGTCGAACGCGTCGGCCAGGCGCAGCGTCGTGCCGGCGCCCGGCGACTTGCTCGCGCGGATCTGCGCGAGCGCCGTGTGCGTGCCGGTCACGCGCTCGATCAGCACCTCGATCTTGCCGCCGCTGGCCTTCTGGCCGAAGAAACGCGCCTTCAGCACCTTGGTATCGTTGAACACCAGCAGGTCGCCGGGCGCGATGCACGTCGGCAGCTCGGCGAAATGGCGGTCGACGAGGCGCGCGGGCGCGACGCTGCCGTCGACCTCGAGCAGGCGGCTCGCGGTGCGATCGGGCAGCGCGGTTTGGGCAATCAGCTCGGGCGGCAGATTGAAATCGAAATCGGAAAGCGTGAACATGCGGGCTGGTTCGAAGCGGCCGGCGGGCGTCGCCGGCAGGGCGGAAACGCGTAATCGGGGCGCGCGAGCCGCTATGATGACGGGATGCGCGGCCTGGCCGGCGTCGTTCGTTCGGACGACGTGAAAGCCGCTATTGTACTTGCCTTGCGAAGCACCCAGACGATCCGATGCCTGTGTCACCACGCCGTTCCCCCGCTGCCGTTGCCGATTCCGCCGATCCGTTCGACGCGGACGATGCCGCGTCGCCCGCGCCGTCCGCATCGGGCCCCGGCGCCCGCCGCGCCGGCCCGAAGCGCGGCGCCGACGGCCGGCTCGCGTAGCCCGCGGCCGCCGCGCCCGACGCCGAACCGGGCGCGGGCGGCGACGAAGCGGATGCGCCCGGCGCATCCGGCGCGAAGCGCAAGAAGAAGCCGGCCGCCGACAAGCCCGTGAAAACCGCCGACAAGCTCGCGAAGCTCGGCCTCACACGTTCGATCGATCTCGTGCTGCATCTGCCGATGCGCTACGAGGACGAGACCACGCTCACGCCGATCGGCGAGTTGCTACCGGGCGGCATCGCGCAGACCGAAGGCGTCGTGTTCGACAACGAGGTCGCGTACCGGCCGCGTCGCCAGCTCGTCGTGAAGATCCAGGACGACGACGGCGAGCAGCTCGTGCTGCGCTTCCTGAACTTCTACGGGTCGCAGGTCAAGCAGATGGCCGTCGGCCAGCGGCTGCGCGTGCGCGGCGACGTGCGCGGCGGCTTTTTCGGGATGGAGATGGTGCATCCGGCCGTGCGCGTCGTCGAAGCCGATGCGCCGCTGCCGCAGGTGCTCACGCCCGTCTACCCGAGCACGGCCGGCGTGTCGCAGGCGTATCTGCGCAAGGCAATCGAGAATGCGGTCGAGCGCACGCCGCTGCCCGAACTGCTGCCGCCCGAGATCCAGCGCGACTACCTGAAGCCGCTCGACGTGCCGTCGCTCGAGCAGGCGGTGCGCATCCTGCACCATCCGCGCGTCGATTCCGACGAAGCCGCGCTGATGGACGGCTCGCATCCGGCGTGGACGCGCATCAAGTTCGAGGAGCTGCTCGCGCAGCAACTGTCGCTAAAGCGCGCGCACGAGGAGCGCCGCACGCGCGCGGCGCCCGCGATGCCGCGCCGCGCGGCGAGCGATGCCGATGCGCTGACCACGCGCCTTTACGCGGCGCTGCCATTCACGCTGACGGGCGCGCAGGCGCGCGTCGTCGACGAGATCGCGCACGACCTCACGCTCGCGCACCCGATGCAGCGGCTGCTGCAGGGCGACGTCGGCAGCGGCAAGACGGTCGTCGCGGCGCTGGCCGCCACGCAGGCGATCGACGCCGGCTATCAGGCCGCGCTGATGGCGCCCACCGAAATCCTCGCGGAACAGCACGCGCGCAAGCTGCGCGCGTGGCTCGAGCCGCTCGGCGTCACGGTCGCGTGGCTCGCGGGCAGCCTGAAGGCGAAGGAAAAGCGCGCGGCGATCGAGGCGGCCGCGCTCGGCACCGCGCAGCTCGTGATCGGCACGCACGCGATCATCCAGGACACGGTCGAATTCGCGCGGCTCGGCCTCGTGATCGTCGACGAGCAACACCGCTTCGGCGTCGAGCAGCGTCTCGCGCTGCGCGCGAAGGCCGCGAACGCCGCCAACGGCGCACGCGACTTTCAGCCGCACCAGCTGATGATGTCGGCCACGCCGATTCCGCGCACGCTCGCGATGACGTACTACGCCGACCTGGAGGTGTCGACGATCGACGAGTTGCCGCCCGGTCGCACGCCGGTGCTGACGCGGCTGGTGGGCGACGCGCGGCGCGAAGAAGTGATCGCCCGCGTGCGCGAGGCCGCGCTGACCGGGCGTCAGGTGTACTGGGTGTGCCCGCTGATCGAGGAGAGCGAGACGCTGCAGCTGCAGACGGCCGTCGAAACCTACGAGACGCTCGCCGCGGCGCTGCCCGAACTGAAGGTGGGGCTCGTGCACGGCCGGCTGTCGCCGGCCGACAAGGCGGCCGTGATGGAGGCGTTCACGCGCAACGAAGTGCAGCTGCTGGTCGCGACGACGGTGATCGAGGTCGGCGTCGACGTGCCGAACGCGTCGCTGATGGTGATCGAGCACGCGGAGCGCTTCGGCCTCGCGCAGCTGCATCAGTTGCGCGGCCGGGTCGGCCGCGGCACCGCGGCGTCGGTGTGCGTGCTGCTGTACACCGGGCCGCTGTCGCTCACCGGCCGCGAGCGGCTGAAGACGATGCGCGAGACGACCGACGGCTTCGAGATCGCGCGGCGCGACCTCGAAATCCGCGGGCCCGGCGAATTCCTCGGCGCGCGCCAGTCGGGCGCGGCGATGCTGCGCTTTGCGAACCTCGAGACCGACGGCTGGCTGATCGAGCCGGCCCGCGAGGCCGCGGCGCGGCTGATTGCCGCGTACCCCGAGGTCGTCACGCAGCATCTCGCGCGCTGGCTCGGTGCGCGCGAACAGTATCTGAAGGCCTGATCGACCGGCTCGGGGCCGGATCGAAAGCCGCCCGTCGACGCCAATTCGACGCCGATCGACGCATCGCGATGCAGAGAAACTTGGCGAACCGGTGCCAACAGGTGTATAAATTAAACCTATCGCCTGTATATCTCTGATTGACCCACAATGACGCTGACTGAATTGAAATACATCGTCGCGGTTGCGCGCGAGCGGCATTTCGGCCGCGCGGCCGAAGCATGCTTCGTGAGCCAGCCGACGCTGTCGGTGGCGATCAAGAAGCTCGAAGACGAGCTCAACGTGCAGATTTTCGAGCGCGGCGCGAGCGAAGTGAGCGTGACGCCGATCGGCGACCAGATCGTGACCCAGGCGCAGCGCGTGCTCGAGCAGACCTTCGCGATCAAGGAGATCGCGAAGCAGGGCAAGGACCCGCTGGTCGGCCCGTTCCGCCTCGGCGTGATCTACACGATCGGGCCGTACCTGCTGCCGACGCTCGTCAAGCAGATGATCCAGCGTGTTCCGCAGATGCCGCTGATGCTGCAGGAGAACTACACGCTGAAGCTGCTCGAACTGCTGAAGCAGGGCGAGATCGACGCCGCGATCATGGCGCTGCCGTTCCCCGAAACCGGCCTGATGGTGCGGCCGCTGTACGACGAGCCGTTCGTCGTCGCGCTGCCGGCCGGCCATCCGTGGGAGAAGCGCGACGAAATCGATGCCGAGGACCTGAAGCAGGAAACCATGCTGCTGCTCGGCAACGGTCACTGCTTCCGCGACCACGTGCTCGGCGTGTGTCCGGAACTGATGCGCTTCTCGCAGACGGCCGACGGCATCCAGAAGACCTTCGAGGGCTCGTCGCTCGAAACCATTCGCCACATGGTCGCGAGCGGCGTCGGCATCACCGTGCTGCCGCGGATGTCGGTCGCCGAGGTCGGTCCGCGCGCGAACGGCCCGGATGCCGAGCTGCTGTCGTACGTGCCGTTCAACGAGCCGGTGCCTGATCGTCGCGTGGTGCTCGTATGGCGCAAAAGCTTCACGCGGATGCCGGCGATCGATGCGATCAGCGACGCGATTGCCGCGTGCGAGCTGCCGGGCGTCGCGAAGCTCGACATGCCGGCCACGATGAACTGACACTGAGGCGGCTGCGCATGTACATGTGGCAGCGTGAGGAACGGGGTCTTGCGACCCCGTTTATTTTTTCCTATCGCATAGATGAAATTTATCAAATTCAAATAATTGATAGATATAGATAGAATCCTCTACATGGATCGGCGTCAAGTCGACGTGCGGTCGGTGCGGGATGCACGATGAATGCAAGCGTCAAAGGAGGATGTCATGATGCGGTCGGTATTGCAGCACGCGCAGCGGAACGTCCCGTCGCGTGACATGGTCGTACATCGCGCCAGGGCGGCGGTTCGCAGCCTGCGTCCGATTGCGTTCGCGTACCTGGCGGACCGTGTGTATGGCGGATGAGTGCCGCTGCACCGGTCGTGTGTTCCCCCGATTAACTGCCGTCGAGCCATGAGGGAGCATTGCATGTCCGATACACGCAGAACCACCCGCCTCGCCGGCACGACGACCGCCGGCAGCCGCTTCCCCGAGCGCTCCTGCGGCGCGTCGCAGCGGGAACGCGGGTCGCAGGCCGCGCACGACGTCCCGTAGTACGACCGGAGGAACCGCCTGTTCCGTTTCATCCCCCCGCAATGCTCCACGAACCGCGCCCGGCACGTGGGGGCCTACGAGCAAGACAAGGAGAAAAAGCATGTCGAACGAAACGAAGTGCCCGTTCAACCATACCGCAGGCAGCGGCACGACGAACAAGGACTGGTGGCCGAATCAGCTGAACCTCAACGTCCTGCATCGGCATTCGGCGCTGTCCGATCCGATGGACCCGGATTTCGACTACGCCGAGGCGTTCAAGAAGCTGGATCTCGCCGCGGTGAAGCAGGACCTGCACGCGCTGATGACGACGTCGCAGGACTGGTGGCCGGCCGACTTCGGCCACTACGGCGGCCTGTTTGTGCGCATGGCATGGCATAGCGCCGGTACGTATCGCACGGCCGACGGCCGCGGCGGCGCGGGCGGCGGGCAGCAGCGCTTCGCGCCGCTCAACAGCTGGCCGGACAACGTCAGCCTCGACAAGGCGCGCCGCCTGCTGTGGCCGATCAAGCAGAAATACGGCCGCAACATCTCGTGGGCCGACCTGCTGATCCTGACCGGCAACGTCGCGCTCGAATCGATGGGCTTCAAGACGTTCGGCTATGCCGGCGGCCGCGCCGACACGTGGGAACCGGACGACGTCTACTGGGGCTCGGAAAAGATCTGGCTGGAACTGAGCGGCGGCCCGAACAGCCGCTACACGGGCAAGCGCGAGCTCGAAAGCCCGCTCGCCGCGGTGCAGATGGGCCTCATCTACGTGAACCCGGAAGGCCCGGACGGCAACCCCGACCCGGTCGCTGCCGCGCACGACATCCGCGAGACGTTCGCGCGGATGGCGATGAACGACGAGGAAACGGTCGCGCTGATCGCGGGCGGTCACACGTTCGGCAAGACGCACGGCGCCGGCCCGGCCTCGAACGTCGGCCCCGAGCCGGAAGCCGCGGGCCTCGAGGAGCAGGGGCTCGGCTGGAAGAGCACGTTCGGCACGGGCAAGGGCAAGGACACGATCACGAGCGGCCTCGAAGTCACGTGGACCTCGACGCCGACGAAGTGGAGCAACGACTTCTTCAAGCACCTGTTCAGCTACGAGTGGGAGCTCACGAAGAGCCCGGCCGGCGCGCACCAGTGGGTCGCGAAGGACGCCGGCGAAGTGATTCCCGATGCGTACGACGCGTCGAAGAAGCATCGTCCGACGATGCTGACGACCGACCTGTCGCTGCGTTTCGACCCGGCCTACGAAAAGATCTCGCGCCGCTTCTACGAGAACCCGGCCGAATTCGCCGACGCGTTCGCTCGCGCGTGGTTCAAGCTCACGCACCGCGACATGGGCCCGCGCGCCCGCTATCTCGGCCCTGAAGTGCCGGCGGAACACCTGCTGTGGCAAGACCCGATTCCGGCCGTCGATCACCCGCTGATCGACGCCGCCGACGTCGCCGCGCTGAAGGCGAAGGTGCTGGCCACGGGCCTGTCGGTGTCGCAGCTCGTGTCGACCGCATGGGCGTCGGCGGCCACGTTCCGCGGTTCGGACAAGCGCGGCGGCGCGAACGGTGCGCGTATCCGCCTCGCGCCGCAGAAGGACTGGGAAGTGAACCAGCCGGTGGCGCTGGCGGCGGTGCTCGAAACGCTCGAAGGCGTGCAGAAGGCGTTCAACGATGCGCAGACGGACGGCAAGAAGGTGTCGCTGGCCGACCTGATCGTGCTGGCCGGTGCGGCCGGCGTCGAGCAGGCGGCGAAGAACGCGGGTATCTCGATCTCGGTGCCGTTCGCGCCGGGCCGGATGGATGCGTCGCAGGAAGAAACCGACGTCGACGCGATGGCCGTGCTCGAGCCGCTCGCCGACGGGTTCCGCAACTACCTGAAGAGCGCGTACAAGACGCCGGCCGAGGCGCTGCTGGTCGACAAGGCGCAACTGCTGACGTTGACGGCGCCGGAGATGACCGTGCTGGTCGGCGGCTTGCGCGTGCTCGGCGCGAACGTCGGCGACTCGAAGCACGGGGTGTTCACCGATCGTCCGGGCACGCTGTCGAACGACTTCTTCGCGAACCTGCTCGACATGGGCACGGAGTGGAAGCCGGTGTCGGCCGCGAACGACGTGTTCGAAGGGCGTGAGCGCGCGACGGGCGCAGTCAAGTGGACCGGCACGCGCGTCGACCTGATCTTCGGCTCGCACTCGCAACTGCGCGCGCTGGCCGAGGTGTACGGCAGCGCGGATGCGCAGGAGAAGTTCGTGCGCGACTTCGTCGCCGCCTGGAACAAGGTGATGAACCTCGACCGCTTCGACCTCGCATGAACCTGGCCGCATCCTGATGCGGTGATGCAGTAACGTGAAACGGCCGGTCCAGCGACCGGCCGTTTCTTCTCTGAACGATGTCTTGTCAAAGGAGTGACGACCATGACGCAAATGATGCTCGACATGCGTGCCGCCGCATCGCCCATTCTGCGATCGCCGGGCGAGCTGGCGCGCTACGTCGTCGGCTTCTCGATCGTCGTCGGCGGGGCGGTGGAGCTGGTCTCGCAGGCGCTGCACGCGCTCGCGTAGTGCGACGATGGATTCGCGACGCTAGACTGGCGAGTCGCGAACGGATGCCGCGCGACGCGGCATGCGGATTGCTCGACGCATTTTCGCCGGTTCAACATTTCGAATGAGGAGTCCCGAAGATGGCCAAGAAAGGCAACGCCACGCAGATCAACATCGGTATCAGCGACAAGGACCGCAAGAACATCGCGGACGGCCTGTCGCGCCTGCTCGCCGATACCTTTTCGCTGTACCTGAAGACCCACAATTTCCACTGGAACGTGACCGGACCGATGTTCAACACGCTGCACCTGATGTTCGAGGAGCAGTACAACGAACTGTGGCTCGCGGTCGATTCCGTCGCCGAGCGCATTCGCACGCTGGGCGTCGTCGCGCCCGGCACGTTCGGCGAATTCGCGAAACTGTCGTCGGTGCCGGAAGCGAAGGGCGTGCCGGCCGCCGAGGAGATGATCCGCCAGCTCGTCGAAGGGCACGAGACGGTCGTGCGCACCGCGCGCGAAATTTTCCCGATCGCCGACGCGGCGAGCGACGAGCCGACCGCCGACCTGCTGACGCAGCGCCTGCAGACGCATGAAAAGACCGCATGGATGCTGCGGTCGCTGCTCGCCTAAGCCCGGTGCGGCCGGAGACGGCAGGCCGGCCCGATTGGTGGTGGCACTGAATCTGTCCCCTGATTAACGTATGCCGCTGCCGGCCGCGCATAGCGGGCTACGGCGGCCCGCCGGCCCGCCGCGGCTACCGGCTGAGGGTCGCGCCGACATGACGCGAAGCACCGCTCGGCTCTAAAATGCCGGGATTCTCTTCCCGGTGCTTCGCCATGCTTGCCCGCTTTCCCCTGTATCTGCGGCTCGTCCGGATGGACAAGCCGATCGGCAGCCTGCTGCTGCTGTGGCCGACGCTCAACGCGCTGTGGATCGCGTCGGACGGCCGCCCGCGCTGGCCGCTGCTCGTGATCTTCACGCTCGGCACGCTGCTGATGCGCTCGGCCGGCTGCGCGATGAACGACTACGCCGACCGCGATTTCGACCGCCACGTGAAGCGCACGGCCGACCGGCCGCTGACGTCGGGCAAGATCCGCGCATGGGAAGCCGTCGCGATCGCGGTGGGGCTGTCGTTCATCGCGTTCCTGCTGATTCTGCCGCTCAATACGCTGACGAAGGAATTGTCGGTGGTCGCGCTGTTCGTCGCCGGCTCCTACCCGTTCATGAAGCGCTTCTTCGCGATTCCGCAGGCGTATCTGGGCATCGCGTTCGGCTTCGGCATCCCGATGGCGTTCGCGGCCGTGCAGGACACGGTGCCGGTGCTGGCGTGGGTGATGCTGGTCGCGAACATCTTCTGGTCGGTCGCGTACGACACCGAATATGCGATGGTCGATCGCGACGACGACATCAAGATCGGCATCCGCACGTCCGCGCTGACGTTCGGCCGTTTCGACGTCGCGGCCGTGATGGCGTGCTACGCGGCGACGCTCGGCATCTACGTGTGGATCGGCGTGACGCTCGGCTTCGGCCTCGCGTACTGGGTGGGCTGGGCGGCGGCGGTCGGCTGCGCGCTCTATCACTACACGCTGATCAAGGATCGCGAACGGATGCCGTGCTTCGCGGCGTTTCGCCACAACAACTGGCTGGGTGGCGTGCTGTTCGCGGGCATCGCCGCGCATTACCTGCTGGCGGGCAACTGAACGGCACACCGCGCGTACTTGCGCGCGGCGCCAACGAAAAAGCGACCTGACGGTCGCTTTTTTTACGTCTCGCGCCGGTACGACCGGCGCCGCCGTCGCGCTTACGCGCGGCCGAGCTCGTCGCCCATTTCCTTCGCGCGCGCTTCGGCCGCGAGTGCGCCGCGCACGATCGCTTCCTTCACGCCCTGCGCGTCGAATGCCGCGAGCGCGGCGGCCGTCGTGCCGCCCTTCGACGTCACGCGTTCGCGCAGCACGCTCGCCGGTTCGCCCGACTGCGCGGCCAGTTGCGCGGCGCCGGTGAACGTCGCGACGGCGAGCGCGCGGCCCTGCTCGTCGTTCATGCCGAGGCGGCGCGCGGCTTCCTGCAGCGCTTCGATGAAATAGAACACGTACGCGGGGCCGCTGCCCGAAATCGCGGTGACCGCGTCGAGCTGCGCTTCGTCGTCGAACCACACGATCTCGCCGACCGCGCCGAGCACGCTCGACGCGAGTTC
>NZ_JACFYV010000017.1:23072-65903 GCF_016759955.1 Burkholderia sp. KCJ3K979 | reverse complement strand
CGCAGGGCGCCCACGCCGTATCCGGCGGTCCGGAAACCCCGGCGCTTGCGGCAGCCGCCGAAGCCGACACGCAGCCGCTGCTGCTGGCCGACGCGAATCTCCCGCCGATTGGCTCCGGTGCCGACGTGCTGATCGCACACCTGAAGCATCTGGCCGCTCAGGACCCTGAGCGCGTTGCCGAAGTCATCAAACCCTGGATTCGAGACGATGAGCACACCAACTGACGTACCTGCGACCGTGGACACCGCCGTAACGGCAGGCCTGCCAACCCAGAATCTTGCCGCGGTGGAGCGTGCTGCCATCATCCTGCTCAGCATCGGTGAGGAAGCTGCGGCGGGCGTGCTGCGATGCCTTTCGCGCGAGGAGTTGCTGGACGTGACACTCGCCATGTCACGCATGCAGGGCGTCAAGGTGGAGGCTGTGCAGAACACCATCGAGCACTTCTTCACGAATTTTCGCGAGCAGAGCGGCGTACGGGGTGCTTCGCGCTCGTTCTTGCAACGCTCGCTGGAGATGGCGCTCGGCGGTGTGGTGGCCAACAGCGTGCTCAACAAGATTTACGGTGACGCGATCGGCCCGAAAATGGCGCGCCTGCAGTGGGCGCAGCCACAATGGCTTGCCGATCGCCTGCGCGACGAGCACGTGCGCATGCAAGCCATGTTCCTCGTCTTCTTGCCGCCGGAGCAGGCGAGCCGCGTGATTCAGGCGCTGCCCGAAGCGCGGCGCGAGCAAGTGCTGCTCGATATCGCACGTTTGACCGAGATCGATCATGACCTGCTGCGGGACCTGGAAGACGTGGTCGACTGTTGCATCGCCAACCTTGGCACACAAAGCACGGCCGTCGAAGGTGTGCGGCAGGCCGCCGACATCATTAACCGTATGCCGGGCGACCGCACCCACATGGTGGAAATTCTGCGTGCTCGGGATCCGGAGTTGGTCGCGGCGGTGGAAGAGCTCATCTACGATTTCGCGGTGATCGCGAACCAGGATGATGAGGTGATCTCCGTCATTCTCGAACATGTCGACACGGCGCTGTGGGGCGTGGCGCTTAAGGGCGCCGACCCAGCCGTGCGCGACGCATTGTTGCGCTCGATGCCGCGGCGCGCGGTGCAGGCCTTCGAGGAGATGTTGCGCCGGGCGGAGCCCGCACTCCCCAGCAAAGTCGAGTCGGCGCGCCGCGAAATCATGGACATCGTACGAAGACTTGCCGACGACGGCGACATCGAACTTCGGCTCGTGGCGGAGGAAGCACTTCGATGAGGACGTACCGACGCTATGCATTTCCCTCGCTGGCACGCATTCGCGCGGCAAGCGAGCAGCTTGGCGGATTCACCGCGCCCGACGAGGCAGGCCTGCTCTCTGAGCAACTGCATGTACCTCCGGCCGGAGAATTACTTGAAGAAGCGCGGCAAGCGGGTTATGCGGACGGCTTTGCCGCCGGCGAACGAGTCGGCGCCGAAGGCGCACGCCGCGATGTGCGTTCTGGGTTCGATGCGCTGGTAGCACCGGTCGACGCGCTGGTTCGTGGCTTCCAGCGCGTGCAGGAAGCGTATCGAGCCAAGGTGCGCAGCGAAGTGGCTGAGCTCGTTGGCGACGTTGCCCGGCAGGTTGTGCGTGCGGAGCTTGAAACTCGTCCTGAGCGGATCCTCGCGTTTGTGGATGAAGCCGTCGGCACGCTGACGAAACCGCCCGAATCCGTCAGCGTGCGACTGAACCCGGCCGATTACGCGCGCCTGGCTGAAGCGGCACCCGACCGAGCGCAGGGCTGGCAACTGGTGCCGGACGACCGGCTCGAGCCCGGCGAATGCCGCGTGCGGGCCGATGACATCGAAATGGACGCGGGCTGTGGTCAGCGCCTTGTCGCCTGTATCGAGCGGATTACCTCGCAGCTTGCGCATGCCCATGCCGATGACTCGGACGGAGTGCCGGCATGAACCATTCCGTACTCGGCAAGCTCGACCTTGGCGATGTGCCTGTCGCAAGGCCGGTAGGGCGCTTGTCCGCCGTCTCGGGCCTCCTGCTTGAAGTGACCGGCTATGCATTCGAAACCGGTCAGCTCGCACGTATCGAAACCGCATCGAATGACTGGCTCGATGCGCGCGTGGTCGGCTTTCGGGAGGGCGTGTCGTATCTGATGCCTTTCAGGCCCGCAGAAGGTTTGACCGCGGGCGCGCGCGTGTTTGGCGATGAAGGTGCGCGCACGCTGTCGATCGGCGCTGCATGGCGGGGCCGCATCGTCGATGGCCTCGGTGAACCGATCGACGACCGTGGTCCGCTTGTCGGCGACGCGGCGCTGGATCTGGCTCCCCCGCGCGTGAACCCGCTGCGCAAGCAGCCGGTGAACGGTGTGATGGACGTAGGCGTGCGCGCGATCGACGGCATGCTGACGTTGGGCCGCGGGCAGCGCGTTGGCCTTTTTGCTGGCAGTGGCGTTGGCAAGAGCGTGCTGCTCGGCATGATCGCGCGCCAGGCCGCGGCCGATGTGGTGGTGGTCGGCATGATCGGCGAGCGTGGCCGCGAGGTGCGAGAGTTCATCGAGCATTCGCTTGGCCCCGAAGGCTTGTCCAAAGCCATCGTCGTGGTCGCACCGGCGGATGAATCCCCGCTGATGCGTTTGATGGCGACTGAGTTGTGCCACGCCATTGCCACACACTTTCGCGATGCCGGTAACGATGTGCTGCTGATGGTCGATTCCCTCACGCGTTACGCGATGGCGCAGCGGGAAATCGCGCTGGCGCTGGGGGAGCCGCCTGCCACACGCGGCTATCCGCCCTCGGTGTTCGGCATGTTGCCACGCCTGGTGGAGCGTGCGGGCAACGGCGAAGGTGCTGGCAGCATGAGTGCCATCTACACAGTGTTAGCTGAAGGCGACGACGAACAGGACCCGGTGGTCGACACGGCGCGTGCGATTCTCGATGGTCACATCATGCTGTCGCGCGATCTCGCCTCCCAGGGGCATTACCCGGCGATCGACGTGCTGCGCTCGGTCAGCCGCTGCATGTCGCTCGTGGCGCCGCGCGAGCAGATCGACGCGGTACGCAAGGTCAAGCAAATGATGTCTCGCTACGCCAATGTTCGCGATCTGATCCCGCTGGGCGGCTACGTGGCCGGCGCGGATCTCGTTACCGATCACGCCGTGAAGATGCACGACCGGATCGAAGCCTTCCTGTGTCAGGCGCAGGACGAGGTCGCGCCGCGCCAGGCGACGCTGGATATTCTGGCGGAGATTGCCGCATGAACGCCCGACATGTCGTTGCCGGACTTTCGCAACTCGTTGCGATGCGTGCGAAGGAAGTGGATCGGCTGGAAGTCGATGTTGCCGCGCGCGACGCGGAAGGCGCTCGCTATCGCCATCATATTTCGCAAATGACTTTGCTGATGCAAAGCGTCGACACCGGTACGCAAGTACATCCCGAGCATGCGATGAACGGTGCGCGCTATCGCTCTGCGATCGCCAATCTGATTCATCTGCACCAGCGTCAATTGGCAAAGCACGAGGCATTGGTCGCGGGCTTGCGCGCGGATTTGTGCCGCGCACGCCTACGGTACGAGCAGATCGATCGAGTTCGCAGCAAGAAGCTTGGCGCGCTCGAACTCGAGAAGCGCGCACGCGATCGCAAGCTCGAAGACCAGCAGGCTTCCCAGGCATGGCTGCGCAGGCGGCTGTCGCAGCAACGTTCGATATCCAACCCATTCTGATCAAGCGAGGACGCCATGTTCGGCAGTATTGGAGACCCAGTGGCAAGCGCCAAGGCGCTTACCGAAAAGTACATGCAGAATGCAGTTCAGCGCCTGAAAAGCCAGCAAGCGGGCAACGCGGTTGCCCAGGCCGGGCTTACCCGGTTACAAGGCGCGTTGAGTTCGTTTCAGACCGCGTTGAAGGGCTTGTCCGGTGTTGGTGGCATCGTCAAACAAAAGGCTTCGCTGTCGAACCAGGCGCTAGGCGAAGCCACGGCGGCGGCCAGTGCGCAGCCCGGTCGTTACGCGTTCTTCGTCAAGCAACTCGCGTCGGCGCATCAGGTGGCCTTCAAGGGCCTCTCGTCATACGGTGCCAAGGACGCGGGCACACTCGGGATCGCACTCGCGAACGGAGAATCGTTCAAGGTGGACCTATCGGCAGCCAACGCCGACGCGAGCGGCAACGTGTCGCCGGCCGAACTGGCTCGCGCGATCAACCACGCCGCCGGCAACAAGGGCAAGGTATCTGCCTCGATCGTCACGATCGAGGGTGAGCAGCGTCTCGTGCTGACCTCGGGCGAGACCGGCGAGGCCGGTGCCATTTCGCTCGACACCAGCGGCATCAGCGATACAGCGCTGTCAGCTGCCCTGTCGGGTACGCCGGACAAACTGTCGGTGGCACGAGACGCCATATTCAAGCTTGGCGGAAAGAGCGGCGTCGAAATCAAGCAGGGCAGCAATACTTTCACTGGCATTCAGGGCGTGTCCGTCACGTTCAAGCAGTCGATGGTCGAAAGCGACGCGTCATTGTTGCTCGATATCAAGCTTGACCACGGCGGCACGGCCGACGCCGTGCAGGCGTTTGTCGATGCATATAACAAAGCAATGGGCGTGCTGGCCGAGCTGACCAAGGTCAACCCTGACAATCCATCCAACGCAGGGCCGTTCGTCGGCGATGCCGGTGTGCGCAATCTGCAACAGCGAATGAACGCGCTGTCGCGCGCCACAGTGGGCGAAAGGCGGATGTTGGACTACGGCATCTCAGCGGACCGTACCGGCAAGCTGTCGCTCGATACGGACAAGCTGAAAGCCTCGCTGGACAAGAATCCAAATGGTCTCGCCGCCTTGTTTGCCGATCCTGAGAAGGGCATCGTCGCGCGCATGGACGCCTACCTGAAGACATGGACCTCCTCCGTCGACGGTCAGGTCAAGCGTCGTCAGGAGTCGGCCGAGCTTATTCAGCAATCGTTAAAGAAAAAGGAGCGTTCGCTCGAAGTGCAATACCGTCAGGTCTATGACCGATATCTGACCCAGTTCACGCGCGTGGCGGAACTGCAAAAGCGGATGGAATACACGAAGCAGTTGCTCGACGACCTCGTTAGCGGAAACAAGAAATGATGACCGGACATGGTTACGGCAATTACCAGACGACGAACCTGGCGAGTCAGGCGGCAAGCGCGTCGCCGGTACGGTTGGTGATTGTGCTGATGGATGGCCTGCTCGACGAGATGGCGCGCGCGCGCGCCCATATCGAAGCTGGACGCTACGAAGAGAAGGGCAACAGCCTGAACAAGTGCATCGGCATGCTGCATGGTCTGACCAGTGCACTCGATTTCGACGCCAGCAACGAGGTCGTCGTCAATCTTGCCCGGCTGTACGAGTACTGCACGGTGCGCCTGAATGAAGCCGGGCTCACTCTGGATCCGGTCCTCATCGATGAAGTCTCGATGCTGATTCGCACGCTGCGCGCGGCGTGGGAAGGCGTCGATCAACGATTCGGATGATCGACCATGGACCAGAGCGACTACGTGCTACGACTTGCAATGCGCGTCCGACAAGCGATTGTGAAGTGCGATTTCGACGCGCTGGTGTGCCTGAGCGTCGAAGTACACGATATCGTGAGCAACATGGCAACCGGAACGGCGTTGACCGCTGCCGAGCTGGAAGCACTGAGACTTCTGACGATCGCGCACCGCGTCGCTATTTCGTTATTGGAAATTGAATCCGAACGGCTGATCGAGGCGATGAGCGATCTCAATGATCGCCGCGAAGTCTGGCAGGCCTATGCAGTTCAAGGGAGCCAGCAATGATGAGCGGTCTTTCGGCAACGGCCGACCTTGCGCCGGCAACGGCAGCCGACGGTAGCGCCGTGCTGGCTGCAGTGCTCGGCGTGCAGCCATCCGTGTTGACCGATGATTTCGAGGCCTTGCTGGTGGAAGGCTCCGGACTGGACGACGGCACGGACGCCACGGCGGATCCGGTGTCGGTGCCGGATCCGTGGTTGGCACTGGCGCGAGCGCCTGAAACCGAACCGCCGGCCGGCGACATGCCATCGTTGCAGGACGGCGCGGTGGCCGCACCGGGCCTTATGCAGGCGCTGGAAGCACGTGCAGTCGACACTGTCGCACCGGACCGGACGACAAGCGGCGCACCGGTCGATACCGTCGCAATGCAACGCCTTTCCACCATCGTTTCGTTGCCGGCACACACGCAGGGGACAGCGCAACCAGTGGACTTGTACCGGCGCGGCACGATCGAGCAAGCGGCTTTGCCGCAAGTTGATGCGAAGGAACCGGTCGCGCCCATGCTGGCCGCGCGCCTGTTCGACCATCGATCGAGTGCGGTACCTGGGGCGCTGTTGAACCAAAGCATGAATCTCGCGACGACGCACGTGTCGCCGATCTTCGGCCCGCTCGCGTTCGGTGACGCAATCGCTTCGACAGAGCCATCTCCGGTCACGCCCGACTGCGAGGTAGGCACCCGCGCAACACAAGCCGAACTGTCGACGGAAGCGGCAAGGGTACCGGAAGTGGCAAAGGCACCGGAAGCGGCAAAGGTGCCGGAAGCGGCAAAGGTGCCGGAAGCGGCAATGGTGCCGGCAACGGCTACGAGTGCGCCGACCGCGCGTCAGCAGAAGCTGATCGACGCGTTGGGAGAGCGCCTGAGCGTGCAGATGGCTCAGGGCGTGCGTCAAGCCGTGATCCGACTCGAGCCGGGTTCGAACGGATCGATACGCATCGAACTACGCCAGAACGTCAACGGCATGGCAGTTCATTTGTCGGCCACTCATCCCGAGGTCGTTCTCCAGTTGCAGGCGATCGGAGAAAGCTTGCGCCAGGATCTGGGCGCGCGACATGGTGGCGACGTGACCGTGCAAGTCTCGGCAGGTCGGCAAAGCCATGGCGAGGCAGGCGGCTCGGGCGGCCGCGAGCACCATCCACGCGATGAGCCGCCCACGCGAGGGCCTGGTGGCGGTTTGGCCTCCGCAGGCGGCGATTCGATATTCGAATTGGCGCCTCGCGAATTCGCGTACGTGAAGAGGGCGACGACGTGATCCGGAACGCACGGCAACAAGGGCAACACGCGGCCGTGCAATCTGATGCCGGATCTGCTGCTTTCGGCTAACGAAACGAATTGCGCGAAGGGCTGCCGGCGCTGAGCGAGAGGGTCGGAAGCGTACCGGCCACGCGCACGCTGGTCGATGTGCAGTGCATGGAATAGCTCGAATCAGCAGCATTGCTCAATTTGGAATACGAACATTGTGCTGCGGCACCAATCGCACGCTCTCGTAACGTGACGGTAACGAAGGCCATGATGGACCGAATACGATGACTGCAACGATCTACACCGAATACCAAAGTGTACAGCGCGAGAACCAGGCGTTGTCCCCCGCCGATGAGGCGCGCTGGATGGCGCGGTATGCGCCGCTGGTGAAGCGCATCGTGCGCAAGCTCGCGTCGCAGGCGGGTGGGGCCATGGAGGCCTGCGACCTCGAGCAACTCGGGTTGATGGGTCTGCTCGAAGCGCTGCGTCGCTACGGTGAGCCCGATGACGAATTCGAGCATTTTGCGCTATTTCGCGTGCGGGGCGCGATTCTGGACGAACTGCGCCGCCAGGACTGGCGGCCGCGCTCGGCACGCCAAGGTGCTCACCGTCTGCGCAGCACTGAGCGGGCACTGCGCCGGGAACTGCGCCGCGATCCTACGAAAGAAGAAGTGTGCAACGCGCTGGAAATCGGCGACGACGAATACGAGCAGTTGCAACTGGACGACTGCGCACAAGAGTTCGTCAGTTTTGACGCCTTGCTGGAAGAGGACGCGGAACGGTACGAGTGCGGCGGCAGCGACGGCATCGAACACCGCGCCATGCTGCGCCACTCGCTTGAACAGGCGCTGGGCGTGCTCGATGCGCGCGAGCAGCAGATCATCCAGCTCTATTACGAATTCGATCTGAGTCAAGCGGAGATCGGGGCGGTGCTGGGCCTGACGCGGGCTCGAGTCTGTCAGATCAACAAGAGCGCGCTGGTCAAGATGCGCAAGCGCCTCGCTCAGCATTGACAGTGAAGAATATTGCGCCGCTCCCGTCGGACGGCGCACAGGTCGGGAAGGAATCATGCAACAGATATTTGGAATTTTGATCGTGCTTGGCTGCGTCTTCGGCGGCTTCGTATTCATGGGGGGCGATTTTCGCAAGCTCTGGCAGCCTGTCGAATTGTTGATCGTCGTCGGCTCGGCCGTTGGTGCGCTGGTGCTTGGCAATTCGCGCCACGTGCTCGTCGACATGGGCAAGCAATTGCGTAAGGTGATGGGCAGGCGCAAGCGCACGGCCAACAAGGAACTCCAGCGTCAGCAACTGCTGCTGATGTATGAGCTATTGAACATCGGCAGAGACCTCAAGGCGCTCGACAACCACGTCGAGAACCCGCACGAAAGCCGGCTGTTCCAGCGCTACCCGCTGGTGCTCCAGGGCCCCGAGCTGCTTACCTTCATTGTCGACAACCTTCGCTTGATGGCGATGGGCAAGATCAGTTCACACGAGCTGGAAAGCGTGCTCGAGCAGGAGCTGGTTGCCATTCAAGAGAACATCGAGTTGCCATCGCGCTCGCTCAAAAAGATTTCGGAAGCCATGCCCGGCTTTGGCATTGTGGCTGCGGTATTGGGCGTGGTGATTGCCATGGGCAGACTTGGAGACGGCGCGAGCGCGGCCGAACTGGCCGAGAATGTCGCGGCCGCCATGATTGGCACGCTTATCGGCATTTTCTTCTGTTACGGCGTTTTGGATCCGGTGTCGAACCTGGTCAAGCAGGCGATGAAGGCCGAGATGTCGGAAATGGAATGCATGAAAGTGATACTGGTGGCCTTTGCTGGCGGCAAGCCACCGCTGCTGGCGATCGATGCGGGCCGTCGCATGATGCAACCGGCCTGCAAGCCGAGCTTCGCGCAGCTCGAGGGCTGGATCGGCCAATTGGACGCGGGGCGTGAATGAGCTTGGATAGCACCCACGAAAGCGTCGCAACCGAAGATGCGCCCGTCGCGCCCGCGACGGCCACTCCTGCCAAGCGAGGTGAACGCCGGGCGGCCCCCGTCGGCTTGATCGTCAAACGCCCGGTTCGGCGCGATTACGACGACGATCATGGCGGTGGCTGGAAAGTCGCGTTCGCCGATTTCTGCCTCGCGCTGCTGTGTGTGTTCATGTTGTTGTGGGCGCTCAGTGCACGCGACGAGGAGACGCGCCGCAAAATGGACGCAATGGTCGACAGTGCACTGTACGACGACGACTGGGACATGCCGGCCAGTGCGCCGTTGGGGCCGACTACTCGCGCGTTGCAGGACACGTTGGCGTCGCACGTCGCTGACGATGGAGCTGGCGACGTGAAGCGCAGCCAGTCGATGGCGGATAGCCGCGAGGCGATGGACGCGCTTGCCGAGCGTGTGCGCAAGCTCGGCAAGGACGCGGGGGTGCTCGACAACGTTCAAGCGATCGTCACGCCAATGGGCTTGCGGGTCATGCTGCACGATACCGAAGAGCGCGGCGTGTTCGTCAGTGGTGGTGCGGTACCTTCCGAGCCGTTTCGACCGATGCTGATCAAGCTGGGCGCGCTCATGGGCTCGATCGGCAATCCACTGTTCGTACTGGGGCACACCGATTCGGTGCCGTATCGCAACTCGGACGCCGGCTCGCGTTCGAACTGGGATCTGTCGGTGGATCGCGCGATGTCCGCCCGGTCGTGGCTGCTGCGAGGCGGCGTGAACGCCGAGCAAGTGATGCAAGTGATCGGCATGGCCGACCGGGCGCCGCTGGTGAACAATCCTCGCGCCGCAATCAATCGACGCATTGAATTTCTGGTGCTGACGCCGGAACGCGCCCGCGCTATCTGCTCCATGTTCGGCCCGGTCGACCAAGTCGTGCCGCTGACGCCCGGCATTAACGCCACGTCGGCCGGCGATCCTGACGCGGGCCGAGTCGGTGCGGAGGTCGGTGTGAAGCTCGACAAAAAAAGGACTTAACAGATCGATCCGCTTGCTCGTTCTGAAGGAGTGTGAACGGGTAACAATTTTGAGGGCCGCGGGGCCTTAGGGTGACATCATGCGAATTGCTAATCTGGCGGCACACGCCGCAGTCAATGGAGCGGAAGGCGTACAGCGTTCCGAGGGCGTGCGCCACAAGCGTACTGTGGCGTCAACCGAAGTGGTGCACGAAAAGACCCGTGATCGCCTGGTGCTGGATGCGGCACGCGCCGTGCTGGACGAGACACCGGAAATCGACATGGTTCGGGTGGCTCGCGTTCAGGCCGCGCTGGCCGCCGGCAAAATCCGGTTCGATGCCTGCAAGCTTGCGGGCACGATTCAACGTTATCACGGAGGTAGCGAATGACGGGCACGGGTTCCCCGCACCAACTGCTCGTGGATGTTATCGCCGACTGCGTTGGCTACCGCAAGCTTGTACAATTGCTGGAAGATCAGTTTGCTGCGGCGCGGCAACTCGATACCGTGAGGCTTGGCGTGCTCGCTGGCGTGATCGCAGCTGAGGCCGATGCGATTGACATGCGGCGCCGCTACCGCATTGAGCGGCTCGGTCAGGTGCCGGGTGCGGTGCTGGAACTTGGTCGGCGTCTGCTGGCCGACGACAGGCACGCAATGCAACGCGCATCGTTCGTCGAGCGGTGTGAGGAAGTGAAGCTGCTTGCGGCGCGATGCCACGCCCTCACTCGGCGCAACAGCGGCCTCTTGGTCGCGCAGTACGAGGTGATGCAGCGTCTGGTGTACGGGGAAAGCCACACCTATGTTCCGGCCTGACGTCGCATTCGTGCCCGCCGCGCCGGGTCCGTCTGCCCGCACTCCCTCTCCCGTTGCGTCCGCAAGCGAGTCGGAGGTGGGCTTTGGCTCGTTGTACGCATCGCTGAATCGCGATATCCGCGGCACGATCCGTAACGGGTTCGGCCGCTCGAACGAGCCGCAGCTTTCGTCGCAGGCGGCAGCGTGGACCAATATGATGCGAGCCCGCGCGGAAGCGCTCGCGAAGCCGCAGCAGGGTGTCTTGGGAAGCGGCGCGCCTGCGACGGGGCCGAACTTCGCCGATTCGGATCAGCAGGCCTTTCTGGCCGAGATCATGCCGCACGCTCGTCGTGCGGGTGCGATGATTGGCGCGGCCCCGGAACTGATCGCCGCGCACGCGGCGCTTGAATCCGGCTGGGGGAGCAAACCGCTGAAGAACGTACGCGGCGAGACCACTCATAACCTGTTCGGTATCAAATCGACGGGCGGATGGGCGGGGGAGTCGGCTGCTGCCGTCACCACCGAGTATGTCAACGGTTCGGCCGTGAAGATGGTCGACCACTTCCGCGCGTACCGAAGCTATGGCGGCGCCTTTCATGATTACGCCAAGCTGCTGCGCAATTCGCCCCGCTATGCCGGCGTGCGCAACGTAGGCGACGACGCTAGCGCATTCGCCAGCGCGCTCAAGCATGGTGGTTACGCGACCGATCCTGCCTACGCGACCAAGCTTGTGGAAATGGTAGGGCTGGTCAAGCGGATGGTTCGCTGACGTTCGTTATGGCCGGGTGCCGACGGCCGTGTCACCTCTACTTCGTCACGCCGACCGGCTCGACGGTGTCGGCACTGATCACCCGCGCGAAGATTACTTTGCCGGTGCTCGCGTTTTTCACGCGGATAACCTCGTCGACCGCGCCATTCTGTATGGCGGTGCCCGGCACGGATACGCGTATCGGCCCGGAATTAGCCTCGATTTGGACCGCCTGACCGCGGCGGATGGTTTCCGCGCGGTTGAGTAGCCGCGCCTGGATCACCTGGCCGGCTTTTACCGTGCGGCGCAGCATGCGCCCAACAGCAAGGGTGGGATCGGTCAGCGCATCGGGGGTGAGCGCAAAGTCGCGGACATCCTGCTTGAAATCCGCTTCGTTGAGCGTGTGGCCGGAGCGCAACGCGGTTGCCGCTACCAGCACTGGCGTGTCGATATGAGCCTTCACCAGATAGGTCGTGGCGCGCGGGTCCCCCTTGCAGCGCACTGAAAAACGCATGCGGGTCAGCGTCTTGGTGTCAGTCGCGGCGATTTCGTAGGGCTCGCTGCACGTCGGGGCGGGCCGACGCGGGGGCGACACCGCGACTGAAGCATGGGGTTTGGTCAGCGCGCGATCGGCAACATAGCGCTCAAGCCACGTCAGAGCCGCCTTCTCGACCTGCGGAACGGCCGGATCGCCTGGATGCGCCGCGGCGGGGGCGGGTGCCTGCGCAAAGGCTGCAAGCGGCATCGCCAACGCCGCGATGACTGCTGCCAGCACCACATGCTCGTGCGGTTGCTTGCGGGAGTGTGTCGGAGCCATCGCATCCTTTTTCTTGAACTGAATGTCGCTCGATTATAGGGCGCCGCGCGGCTGTAGCGAACGCTCGAGCGCCGTGTTCAAGTTCTGTAAAACCTCTTCGCGGCCACGTTCGCCAGCCCGTAACCTCCACCCGGTCTATGACTCAACCGCTGCCCGGTAACAACCGCGCGGCACTTTCCGGAGGCAAGCCGCCACTATGGGATTGAATCTCGAACAAGCACTTGGCGTACATGCGGCCGCACTCAAAGTGCGTGCCGAGCGCACCAAGCTCCTTGCATCGAACTTGGCCAACGAATCGACGCCGGGCTACCAGGCGCGCGACCTGGACTTCCGTGCGAGCCTCGGCTATGTGCTCGCCAACGATGCCTTCGATGCCGCGCTGCGATTCGGTGGCGATGAACCGATGTACCGCGTGCCCAGCAGTCCCTCGCAAGATGGCAACACCGTCGAACTCGGTGTCGAGCAGGCGGCGTTCTCGCAAAACGCGGCGGATTTCCAGGCCAGCCTGACATTCGTCAACATGAAAATCAAGGGTCTGAAATCCGCCATCACGGGGAACATCTGATGAGCTTCAAGGACATTTCGCAGATCGCGGGTTCGGCGTTGTCCGCACAAGCCGTGCGACTCAACACCATCGCCAGCAACCTTGCCAATGCAGGTACGTCCGGCACCGAGGAAACCGCGTACCGCGCGCGCAAACCGGTATTCGCATCGGTGTTCCAGAACGGCGGTGCGCGCGTGCAGGTGCTGGACGTGATTGCCACCGACGATGCGCTCGCTGCTCGACATGAGCCGGGCAACCCGCTGGCAGATGAAAACGGCATGGTGTTTTACTCGAACGTCAGCGCCGTCGAAGAAATGGCCGACATGATGGCCGCATCGCGCGCGTTTTCCACCAACGTCGAGGTGCTCACGCGCATCAAGGGTATGCAGCAGGACCTGCTGCGCATGGGTGAGGGCTGAACACGGTGGATATCCAGAACAATGTCAACAACCTTACTGGCACAGGCGGTTCGGTCGCCACGCCGACAGCAGGCAATGGCGGAGGCGATGTGTCGGCCATGTTCACCCGGCTGTTGGTCGCGCAGGTCAAGAATCAAGATCCGCTGGCGCCGATGGAAGCCAACCAGTTCGTGACGCAGTTCGCGCAGATGAGCCAGGTGGAAGCCATGCAAACGCTTGCCAACCTGAGCGCCGCCAACGCCAGAACGCAGGAAAGCATGCTGGTCGTGACGCTCGGCTCGCAAGTCGGATCACAAGTGCGCGTGCGGTCGGAAAAGGTCGAGTTGGGCGATGCGGTGGTCAAAGGGGGCTTCAGGCTCGAATCGTCGGCGTCGGAGGTCGGCGTGATCCTGACCGACGGGGGCGGCACCGAGTACAGGGTCTCGCTCGGCGCAAAACAGGCGGGCGACGTCGACTTCAACATCGACCCCGCGGAGCACGGCCTGCCGCCTGGCAATTACACACTCCGTGCGGTTGCCGACTCCGGCGAGAAGCCCTCCGTCGAGCTCGATGGCAATCTGCAAAGCGTGCGTCTCGGAACGGATGGTCGCGTGATCTTGACGATCGCGGGCATTGGTGATGCGGCAGCCACGGACATCACTCGTTTTCTCGGCCGTTCACATCAGCAACGTATGTCTTCGGAAACCGCGTCTCCCCAGCGTCTCCCCATTTCAAAGAGGTTCCAGTCATGAGTTTCAACATCGCGCTCGCCGGCATCAACGCCATCAACGGGCAGCTCAACCAGATCAGCAACAACATCGCCAACAGCGGCACGCTCGGCTTCAAATCAGGCCGCGCCAACTTCGCGTCGAGTTACATCAATGCGATGCCGTCGGGCGTATCGATCGGTTCGACCTCGCAGTCGATGGACGTCACCGGAAATTTTTCCGCGACGGGTCGCAGCATGGACGCCGCGATCGCAGGCAAGGGGTTCTTCATCTCTCGCGACACCGACGGCTCGATGGTGTATTCGCGCGCCGGTGTGTTCAACATTGACAAGAACGGCAACGTGACCGATTTCATGAGCCGCGTCGTGCAGGGGTATGGCGCGGACGGGGCACTGGGCAGCCTGACGATTCCCAGGGGCTCGATTCCCGCACAGGCGAGCAGTTCGCTGGAATACGTCGGCAATATGTCTGCCGACTGGACCAAGCCGACGGTCTCGCCATTCAACAAGGACGATCCGAAGTCGTACAACGGCATCTCGGCCGCCACCGTGACGGATTCTCTCGGTCGCGAGCATACCGTCACCCAGTATTTCGTGAAGGATGCGGGCAACAAGATGCAGGTCTATTACGCGATGGACGGTCAGGATGTCGGCAGCCCCGTGGAGCTGAGCTTCGACAACACCGGCAAGCTGGTAACGCCGGCCTCCACCGTTCAACTGGACCTCGGCACGCCGACCGATGCCGCACCGATGTCGATTGCAATCAGCTACGCCGGCACGACGATGTTTGGCGGCAAACAGACGACCGACAGGTGTCGGGCCGACGGCTACAAGGCCGGCACCGCGACCGGTGTGTCGCTGGCCGAGGACGGCTCGATCGAGGTGCAGTACAGCAACGGCAAGAAGCTGTCGGCCGGCCAATTGGCCATCGCGACGTTCCAGAACGAAAACGGCTTGGTGCCGGTGGAGGGTTCCGCCTGGCAGGCCAGTTCCGCTACCGGTGAACCGCTGGTCGGCAAGCCGGGTACCGGCATGGCCGGCAAGCTCGCCGTGCGCGCAGTCGAGCAGTCGAACGTAGACATGACCGCAGAACTCGTGAGCCTGATGGGCGCACAGCAGAACTACCAGGCCAACTCGAAGGTGCTGTCGACCGAAAACGAAATGATGCGCGCGTTGATGCAGGCGCTGTAACGCGATGGACAATTTCCTCTACACCGCCATGACCGGCGCCGAGCATTCGCTGCGCGCGCTCAACGTGCGAGCCAACAACCTTGCCAACGCGCAGACCAGCGGCTTTCGCGCCGATCTGGCCAGCGTGACAAGCGAGGCAGCCAGGGGTTATGGCTACGACTCGCGTTACCACGCAACGCTCACGTCGACGCATGTGAATCAGGAGCCGGGCAAGATCAGCGAAACGGGGCGCACGCTCGACGTGGCCATCGACGGAGCCGGCTATCTGGCGGTGGAAACCGCTCAGGGCGTGGCGTACACGCGAGCTGGCGCGCTCACGCTCGACGGCGATGGCGCACTGACCCTGAACGGCAATGCGGTATTGGGAGAAGGCGGTCCGATCGTGCTGCCCGAGCACGACGCGTTGACGATCGGCGCGGACGGCACGATCTCCGTCGTGACGGCGGGCGAGAAGGATGTGCAGGACGCGGGTCGCCTGCTGCTGGTGAACCCGGAGCCGACCGACCTGGTGAAGAACGCGCAGGGCCTCATCGTTTCGCGCACCGGTACCGACTACGCGGCGGACGACAGCGTGACCGTCAAGGGCGGCCACTTGGAAGCCAGCAACGTGTCGGCCGTCGAGGAAATGATGCAGACGATGTCGCTCACGCGCTCATTCGAGATGCAGATGAAGCTATACAAGGTAGCCGATGAAATGGCCGATGCCGGCAACCGGCTCATCCGTGGATAAGCGGTCGGCTGGACCGGCGCCTAACGAATCAACCAACCCTGAAGGGCAACGATGAATCACGCAATGTGGATCAGCAAGACGGGCATCCAGGCCCAGGACGCGAAGCTGCAGGCGATTGCCAACAACCTTGCGAACGTCAACACGGTCGGTTTCAAACGCGATCGTGCCGTGTTCGAAGACATGTTCTACCGTGCCGAGCGCCAGCCCGGCGCGCAAGTATCGGACAACGCAACGGGGCCGGGTGTGCAACTCGGCAACGGCACGCGGATTGCCGGCACGCAAAAGGTGTTCACAACTGGCGCGCTCCAGGAGACCGGCCAGCCGCTGGACGTGGCCATTGTCGGCAATGGCTTTTTGCAGGTGGAAATGCCGAACGGTGAAGTGGGCTACACGCGCGCCGGCCAGTTGCGGTTGAACGACCAGGGCCGGCTGACCAATGCACAGGGCCTGCCTCTCTTGCCGGGTATCGACATTCCACCCGAGGCGGTTGGCATCACCATCAGCGAGAACGGGACGGTGTCGGTTTCGACGGGCGCAGGCAAGACGCTGGCCGAAGTCGGTCAACTCCAGCTTGCCCAATTCGTGAATCCGGCCGGCCTGCTCGCATTGGGTGGCAACCTGTACGCAGAAACCGTTGCCAGCGGCGCGCCCACCGAAAGCGAGCCCGGTCAGAATGGCATCGGAACGCTCAAGCAAGGTGCGCTCGAGGGGTCCAACGTATTGGCCGTGGAAGAAATGGTCGAGATGATCGCTGCCCAACGCACCTACGAGATGAACACCAAGGTGCTGTCGGCCGCCGACAACATGATGCAGTACCTGTCGCAGGCTGCGCGCTGATGACGGTCACCCGCTTCGTTGCCATGGGCGGTGTGCTGGCCTTGCTGGGCGGCTGTGCGACCGGGCCGTTCGATCGTTCGCTGCCGGACTTCGACGACGGCATGCCCGATACCGTTTTCGATGTCCGCCGAGGCACCGCGGGCGGCGTGCTGGTTCCCGATCAGGCGTGGTCGCTCACGTCGGACGTGCGCGCCTTCCGCGCCGGCGACGTGTTGACGGTGGATCTCGAAGAGTCGACCCAGGCGAGCAAGAAGAGCGGCACGCAGGTCGGCAAGGACAGCAGTCTCAGCGCCAAGAAGCCGTCACTGTTCGGCAAGGCGCTGCCGGTCGAGGCCGAACTCGGCACGAAGAGCGGGTTCAACGGCGCGGGTTCCAGCTCGCAACAAAACACGCTGCGCGGCTCGGTGACGGTGGTGGTGCTGCGCGTGATGCCCAACGGCCTGCTGCAAGTGCGGGGCGAGAAGCGCCTCGTGCTCAACCAGGGCGAAGAGAATGTACGTCTGGCGGGTTATGTGCGTGCTGCCGATATCGATTCGAACAATCGTGTGTCGTCTCAACGCGTGGCGAATGCGCGCATTACCTACGCGGGCCGCGGGTCGCTGGCGGATGCAAACCAGCCAGGCTTGTTGACCCGATTCTTCAACAGCCCGTGGATGCCGTTCTGAGTTGAAGACGACGAACAGACCGAACCGGGTCGATACCCAATCGACCGCAGGATGAAACGATGAAACCAATCCGACTCACCACCCGCGCCGCCGCCCTGGCTATCGTAATCGGCATCGCACTAAGCAGCACAATTGAAGCGTACGCACAGACCGTCGGTAACCTGGTCGACGTAGAGGGCGTGCGTGAGAATGCGCTTGTCGGCTACGGCATCGTGGTTGGCTTGGCGGGATCGGGTGACGGCACGCAAGCCAAGTACACCACCCAGTCGCTGACGAATATGCTCAAGCAATTCGGCACGCGACTGCCGGAAAATATCAATCTGCGTTCGCGCAACGCGGCCGCGGTGATAGTGAGCGCGACGTTCCCGCCGGGCTATCGCCGCGGCCAGAAAGTGGACGTGACCGTTTCATCGCTCGGTGATGCGAAGAGCCTGCGCGGCGGCACACTGCTGATGACCCCCTTGCGTGCGGCGGACGGCGACGTCTATGCGCTGGCGCAGGGCAACCTGGTGATTCCAGGTCTGAACGTGCAAGGGCGCAGCGGCACCAGCGTCACCATCAATACGCCCACCACGGGCCGGATTCCCAAGGGTGCGACGATCGAGCGGGAGATTGCCACCGATTTCGCCGACACGCCCACCGTACGCTTGAACCTGAAACGTCCGGATTTCCAGACCGCCTCCAGTATCGCCGACGTGATCAACAACGCACTCGGCAGCGAAGTCGCCAGCACGGTGGACGCCACCTCGGTGGATGTGGTCGCCCCCCAGGTACCGAGCCAGCGCGTGGCGTTCGTTGCCCGCCTGAACGCGCTGAAGGTGAGTAAAGGCGCGGAGGTGCCGCGCGTTGTCTTTAACTCGCGCACCGGTACGGTCGTTATCAGTCAGGGCGTGACGGTCAAACCGGCGGTCGTCTCGCACGGCTCGCTGAAGGTGACGATCGCCGAAGGCACGATGGTCAGCCAGCCGAACGCATTCGCCAACGGCAGCACCGTGACGGCGCCCGTGAGTGAGATCGGGGTGACGCAGGCGGGCGGCAATGCGTTTCAGTGGACATCGGGCGCTAGCCTGCAAGCGATCGTCGACACGATCACCCGCACCGGTGCCACGCCGGATGACCTGATGGCGATCCTGCAAGCCCTTTCCGAAGCTGGCGCGCTGACGGGCGACCTGGTGGTGATCTAACGAGGAATTCGATGATGACGCTTGAACCCGGATACCTGCCACACGCACAGTACGCCGCGATTGAGACCGCCTCCATCAAGGCATCGGATCCAGCTTACCGCGCACGCGTGGAAGATGCAGCCGTGAAATTCGAAGGCCTTTTCATCGCGCAGATGTTGAGCGAAATGAAGAAGGCGACCGACCAGCTCAAGGGAGACGATGGTTTTGCCGACCGTTCCAGCGAAGCAATGCTTGACTACGCGAACCGTGCGGTGGCCGATGCCATCGCGAAGCAACGTGGCTTTGGCATCGCGGACACGCTGGTCGCGCAGATGCTGCCGCCTGACGCGACGCCGTCGAAAGACTGATGCATTAACACATTCACCGCCACACTTTTTGTATTCGAACCTCACTATGAATATTACCCAAATTGGTTTGTCAGGCGCGCTCGGGGCGCGAGCGGCAATGGACAGGTCGGCGCGCAACACGGCAAACCAGCAGACCGTCGGCTACACGCGCCAGGGTGTGCTGCGAACCTCGCGCGTGAGTGGTGGCGTCGATGCGAGTTCGGTGATCCGTTTCGGTGATCACACCAACACGCAGCAGAAGTGGGCGTCGCACGGATCGGTCGGCGAGCACCGGGCGGCGGAATCGTACTTCCGTCAGCTCGAGGAAGTGATGGGGCTCAAGGACGGCAGCATCAAAGTCTCGATGGGCAAGTTCTTCAGCGCGCTGGATGCGGCCAGCGCCGATGTGGCCAACTCAGCGCTGCGGCAGCAGGTGCTGCTGGCTGCCGGTGGCATGGCGAAGAGTTTCAGCAGTATGCAGCAGATGATGCGTGGCCAGCTCGATACGCTGCGCCAACAGAGCACGGCCACCGTGGAGCAGATCAACGGTCTATCCCGAACTGCCGCCGAGTTGAACCGTCTCGTCGCGGAAGCGGAAGCCAACGGTGGCGCACCGTCCGAGCTCATCGATCAGCGCGACCAGGCCATCGACCAGTTGTCGGCGCTGGTCGACATTCGCACCGTTCGTCAGCCCGACGGCACCGTCGACGTGAGTCTTGCGGGCGGTACGCCGCTCATTGCGGGCCATCAGGTCGCAAAGATGAGGGTGGAAGCGCTGTCCGGCGGCACGTTCGAACTCAAGCTGGAACTGGCCGGCACGCAGTATTCGGTGGACGGTGCCAAGGTCGGCGGTGAACTGGGCGGCTTGTCGTCTTTTGCAAAGGACACGCTGCTGCCGCAGATGGAGGCAATCCGCTCGCTGGCGGCCGAACTTGCGGGCAGCTTCAACGAGCAGGCCACTGCCGGCTTCGGCATGGGAGGTTCGCCGGGCAAGGCGCTGTTCACGTTCAATCCGGTAACGGGCCACCTGACGGCTAACGAGATGAAGCCCGAGGAACTCGGCTTTTCGGGCGATCCAAAGACCCCTGGCAACAGCGACAATCTTCTCAAGCTGATCGAACTGCGCTCCCGACGTATCGATTTGCCGGGCTTCGGCGAGGCGTCGTTGGGCGACGCATACGTGCAGTTCGTCGGGAAGCTCGGCGCGCAGAGTGAGCAGAACCAGTCGAGTTTGGCAATTGCCGTCAATGTTCGCCAGCGAGCGGAAGAAGCGTGGCAGTCGCTGTCGGGAGTCAGCATGGACGAGGAAGCCGTCAATCTTTCCGAAGCCCTTCAGGTCTACTCGGCCAACATGAAAGTGATTTCCGTCGCAAAGGAATTGTTCGACGCGACAATGCGCGCTTTCTAAGCGGGATGGAATGGATGGCTCGCACCTGCGAGCGGTGTGAGCCAATGAAGGGACGCCAGGAAGCCGTTCTCTCAAAGGTGAGCGGCATCAAAGAGCCCGGTTCGGCAATCGCAATTGTCGATGCAGTGGGGAAATCCGGTGCGATCGGTACGACGGCGTGTGGTCGCCCATACCGGAAAGGCTGCGTGACCGTGACGCCGGCGTAAGCGGCGGCACGGCGCGTCGAAGACTAACGTTTAACACAGGGAGAACGTCGAAAGATTGCAAGGTAATCGCATGTGGTTGAAGGCCAGGTGGCACCGCGATTCACTCAATCGGAATCGCGCTACGGGTTTCGAAGGGCAACTGAGCCTCGGTACGACCACAGGAAAGCTATTGCGGTCGGGATGCGTTCAGTACAGGGCACCATGCGTATCGCCAGTCAACACTTCGGCAACACCATGCTCGCGACGCTACGCGCGTCGAACAGCAAGGCCGCCGATCTCACGTCCAAGATATCCACGGGCCAGCGAGTGCAGCGGGCATCGGACGACCCGATTGCGGCCGCGCGGTTGCTGCTGATTGACCGCGACACCTCGCTGCTTCAGCGCTATCAGAACAACATCGATACCCTCTCGGTGCGCTTGCAAAAGAATGAAGTGCATCTCGACGGTATGCTCGACACGGTGATGTCCGTGCACGATTCGTTGCTGTCTGCCGCCGACGGTAGTCGTAGCGCGGCCGACCTGAATGCGCTCGCCGCGCCGCTGCGCATGCGGCTCGACAACCTGAAGCAGGCCGCCAACGCCAAGGATGGCGACGGCAACTTTCTTTTCTCCGGCTCGCAAACGAATACGGCGCCGATCGCATATGACGCGACCGCGCCTGTCGGCAGCCGCTACTCGTACGCCGGCAATGGTGAACTGCAGCAAGTGGTGATCGGCCACGGTGTCACGCAGAACGCGAACGTCACGGTCGAGCCTCTGACCGACGTGATGAACAAGCTGGAGGCGGCGATTGCGGCCATGGAGAATCCTGAAGTCGATCCGAGCGCACCGGCGGTGCGCGGCGTCTTGAGTGCGGCATTGGATTCGGTCAAGCGCAACGGTATCGATGCCCTGAGCGTGAAGATTACCGATCTGGGCGGTGCCCAGAACACGCTGGATCTGATGAGCGAGAATCATTCGGCGCAGCTCGTCGCCAACGGGCAAGCCGTTAGTCTGGTGGGGGAACTGGACTTTGCCGAGGCGATCGACCAGTTGAACAACTACATCGCAGCCGTGAAAGGTTCGTACGCGATCTATACGCGCATGACGCAGTTGTCGCTGTTCGACGCAATCTGAGGCCCCGCTGATGAAGATGGGATCTACCCCACCCGTTCGCGGTCGGCTGGTTTCCCGGCGTGACGATGCGCATGTGGCCAGCCGCGTGCAGCGTGGTGCTCGTACGAAGGAGGCCGCCCCACCGCCCGCGGCGCCGATCGCCCATCTGCCGGCATCGGGAAATTCCGCCGTGGCGCCGCGCTTCCCGGACGTGTCGGTCGCCTTCACCGCACGCCACGCACAACTGAACGCCGACGTGACGGTCGCGCAGCGCGGGCTGGCGTTTGTCGAGACGGCCGCCGGGCAGTTGCGCGGGTTGAAGCGGGCGATCGGCATGGCCTTGAGCGGCGCGGAACGCAGCGGCGACGGTGCTGCCGCGGTTATTGCGAAATTCGGCGCGCTCTGGCGAGACCGCGCAGTGCTGGCGGGCGGTGTGCTGGATGCGCAGTTGGTGGTGCATCCAGCTGCCGATGCAGTATGTACGTTCCGCATGCGCGCGCTCGATGTCGAGCAATGGCGAAGTGGCGGCGCGGAAACGCTCGTTTTCCACCCGGCCGGCTTGGGCAAGCAGCCGGTATCGGTCAGCTTTGGAGAGGCGCCGCTCGACGCAGCCGCCTTTGCGCGCGAGCTGGACCGTGCGCTGGCCTGCACCGGCGTTCGCGCGGCGCTGGCCGCGGACGGCCAGATTGATTTCACGGTGGCGGAATCGCGCTGGCCCATCGTGCGCGATCATCTGATGGTGCAGGGCGGCGGCAGGCGGTTCCCTGGAGGCCGTCCCAGCCGCGCGCAAGTCGACGCGGCGCCGGAAGCCATCGATCCAGCGCGCTGGCAAGTCACCGACCGCGTGTCGCAGCGCGCGGCATTGCGCGAGGTGGTGCGCGCGCTCGAC
Organism: Burkholderia sp. KCJ3K979; assembly: GCF_016759955.1. Lineage (NCBI taxonomy): Bacteria > Pseudomonadati > Pseudomonadota > Betaproteobacteria > Burkholderiales > Burkholderiaceae > Burkholderia > Burkholderia sp. KCJ3K979. The sequence goes on along the minus strand of NZ_JACFYV010000017.1, from coordinate 43,405 downwards.
GGGTTGACGCAAGCGGACCGCACGCTGCGCGCCCAACTCGATACCGCGGGACACGCCCTGCAAGGCGACAAGTACGGGCCCGCAGTCGTGCGGGCGACGACGGACATTCAGTCGGTATCCGACGCGCTTGCTGACTCGGCAGACTTCAAAGTGCTGTCCGTCGTCACGTCGACGTTGTTCGGTCTGAGCCGCAGGAGAGTCGAAGCACTACTTGTGCATTGACGGTGTGGGGGCGAGAAAAAGCCTCACGGTCCCGATGTGGGCAGGCACGTACGTGCGTGAAGTATGCTCGGGGATCGAAGTCGCTCAATGGCGTCGTGTCGATTAGACAATCCATCGCTGCCGCGTTCGACGCCACGTTTGGAACTGACGAACGAGTTGTTGCGCCTCCCGATCGCGATACCACGCAGCGCTCGCTCGGCAATCCGGTTGCGGATCGCGGCCCCGCACGTCGCTGCGGCTTCCCGACACGATTGGAAGAGCGCGATGACGATTTCGCACTGCTTTACCCGTATCGAGTCAACATCGGGGGCTGAATCTCAACGCGCCTCCCATACGGAAGTCCGGATGTCTCCGGCAGGAGTTGGAACCGAGCGGCGTGGCGCTGATTGAAGACGCACGCCGCGCTGCTCACGTCATCCCCGAATTTCTCTAACGCCGCCGGCTCGAAGCCTGTGCCGAGGCCAACCCGAAACTCATTTGAGACATTTCTGATCGATGTGGCTTGCCACTGTCGGTACCATCAATTTCATTGGACTCCGCCGACAGGGTTCAAAATCTTGGCCACTGGAAACGAAAGGAGAGGGCTTCGGTGAATAACAATCGATGCGAAAACAAGGTAGTCGTTCTGGAGGTCCACCCCGGTGACTATCATCATGTAGAGCGGGCCGCAGAGAGGTTGGGCTACGGAACCCCGGAGTTTGTGATGTTGAGTGCCTCGCTCGTCGCATCCGCCATCGCGAACGGCGACGATGCACTAAGAACGCCGGCGGCATTGCGCGAGAGCACTGACCGTTGGTCTCGATGACGCAAGGCGTCGAGCTGTACTCCAGGCGGTAACTCTCGCTCGACATCCCGGTCATCAAGTGCAATGCGTAGCCGTTAGTTGTTGGTCACAGGGCTCGACCGGGGATGGCTTCAATGACATCGATTAGCAATCCTACTGTGAAAAAGGTGGGCACAAATAAGAGTTGTCTGATTGGGCCGGGCTGATCAGAGGCAGAAAATGTGATTGGCGTGCGCATCCTATTGCGCTGCCCCTATTAATCATTCGTGGAGTATGTATGCATCAATCAATCGTTCGTGCGTGTCTGCTGGGCGCGGTCGCAATTGCCGGGACCGCGCACGCGGAGGTCAAGCAGCAGTCCTTTGAGATCAAGCTGAGCGCCGAGGTGCCGGCGGTGGGCGGCTTCGAGATCAAGGAGGAGGGCTGGAACAGCGCCGAGCCGCTGAAGCTCGATTGGAACGAGGCCGAAAAGAAGTTCGATTCGAAGAAGAAGAGCGTGCTTGCGAAAAGCGGGGTAGGCAACGTGCAGGTCAAGTTCTCGACCTCCGATGATCCAAAGCTCAGCCACGAAAAGAAAGATGACGCGTTCTTCAAGTTGGGTGTGAAGGTCGGCGGCAAGGATGTTGGCGTTGATCCCGTCGAGGTGGTGACGAAGGACGAAGCGAAGAACGGCAAGTCGATCGAAGTGGAGATCATGCCGGGGGAAGCGAGCGATGCGATGAAGGATAGCCTGGTGGCGGGTGACTATACGGGCACGGTGTCGCTGATGTTTGAGACTAAGGTCGACGGGTAAGGAGGAATGCGGTGAAAAAGCTGGTATTGGCAGTTGCAGCGAGTGCATGGGCTATGTCGGTGTATGCGGCAAATCCGGATCCGATCAATCTCAATGTTCAGATCAAGGGCGAGGTGCCCTCGCAGGATTTTTTTGATGTTACGGTGAACAGCGGGGATTTGAATAACGTTGTCTTTACGCATCCGGACGGGTGGACGAAGGGCAACTCGTCAAAAGTTGAGCTGAGCTGGAAGGTGCGCAGCAGCTATGGTGGAGTCCGCATGCTGGCCGGCAACTTGAATGAGGAGGCATCTATTGAAAACGTTACTGGCGACGCCATGCCGATCCGCTGGAACGTCTCGACGCTCAACAATAGTAACGGCTTCGTAGGCCCCTATAAAGTGGGGACTTGGCGCGAGGTTGTTGATGCAGAGGTAGCGAGGACGGGCGGACTGGCCAGGTTGGCACTGTGGGTAAAGCTTGATGGAGCGCCGCGCCCCGGATCATACAGCGGAACGTTTCCAGTGGTCTTCGAGACCGGGTTTGAGGAGTGACTTTGGCCCATGCCTCGGCACTGACGAGACCTTTATCCCTCTGCGCCAATTTGGTGGTGGAGAGGGATTTTCTCTGAAGCTCGCGACTCTCTGCGTCGCTCAATTGGGTTGGCGCATCTTCGAAAATGGGTCTTGTGGGCTTCGTCTCGCGATGGTTAGAGGTCACCATCACAAGAATTAGAGATGGTCTGTTTTTTCCGTCTCCATCGTCACTGATGTCGATGCAAGACATGCAGGATGTCGTTCAATGCTGCGCCGTCATGCACTGTGCGTCGGCGGCCACCTTTGGGTGAAGGCGTGAACACCTGAATCGGCGGCTCTAGTGCCGCCCATAACTAGTTCTGATTTTGCGTCTGACCGTGCCGCAACAATATGGCACTGAAAGCTTTGCGTCGCCGTTGTGTTAGAAACTCTAAGTGATCCTATATTCATCGGCAGTGCACAAATAAGAGTTGTCTGATTGGGACGGGCTGACCAGAGGCAGAAAATGTGATTGGCGTGCGCATCCTATTGCGCTGCCCCTATTAATCATTCGTGGAGTATGTATGCATCAATCAATCGTTCGTGCGTGTCTGCTGGGCGCGGTCGCAATTGCCGGTACCGCGCACGCAGAAGTCAAGGAGCAGTCCTTTGAGATCAAGCTGAGCGCCGAGGTGCCGGCGGCGGGCGGCTTCGAGATCAAGGAGGAGGGCTGGAACAGCGCCGAGCCGCTGAAGCTCGATTGGAACGAGGCCGAAAAGAAGTTCGATTCGAAGAAGAAGAGCGTGCTTGCGAAAAGCGGGGTAGGCAACGTGCAGGTCAAGTTCTCGACCTCCGATGATCCAAAGCTCAGCCACGAAAAGAAAGATGACGCGTTCTTCAAGTTGGGTGTGAAGGTCGGCGGCAAGGACGTCGGCGTTGATCCCGTCGAGGTGGTGACGAAGGACGAAGCGAAGAACGGCAAGTCGATCGAAGTGGAGATCACGCCGGGGGAAGCGAGCGATGCGATGAAGGATAGCCTGGTGGCGGGTGACTATGCGGGCACGGTGTCGCTGATGTTTGAGACTAAGGTCGACGGGTAAGGAGGAATGGGGTGAAAAAGCTGGTATTGGCAATGGCAGTGAGTGCATGGGCTATGTCGGTGTACGCGGCAAATCCGGACCCGATCAATCTCAATGTTCAGATCAAAGGCGAGGTGCCCTCGCAGGATTTCTTTGATGTCACGGTGAACAGCGGAGATTTGGATAACGTTGTCTTTACGCATCCGGATGGGTGGACGAAGGGCAACTCGTCAAAAGTTGAGCTGAGCTGGAAGGTGCGCAGCAGCTATGGTCGAGTCCGCATGCGGGTCGGTAATAAGGGTGAGAGCGTATATATTAAAAACGCTAGTGGCGACGCTATGCAGGTTGCCTGGAACGCCTCGACGGTCGACAACAGGGACTGGATAGGGAGCTGGATAGGCCCCTATTGGGTGGGGACTCGGCACGACGTTGCTGGTGCAGAGGTAGCCAAGACAGGGGGGCTGGCCGGGTTGGCACTGTGGGTAAAGCTTGATGGAGCGCCGCGGCCCGGAGAATACAGTGGAACGCTTCCAGTGGTCTTCGAGACCGGCATCGAGGATTGAGGTTGTGCTTTCGCTCGTGCATGTGCGGTGCTCCCCGCCAGCGCACGACGACGGACTCGTCCCTATAAGTCGGGGCGAGTCCGTCTTTTCGCAGGCGCGGGTTCAATGGCCATTGCGTGCCGGCATGACGCAGGCCCGTCCAAAAAAAACCAGCGCCGCTTTTCATTATTTAATAATCTCAAGATTTAACAAGCCGCTCCTGGTCTCCCAAATCAGATTTCTCTGATTCGTTTCGGTCATTCAATTTCCCATAATTGCCTCAGTCGACACCGACCGCGTCCCGTCGGCGTTGCGCTTCCCGGCCGTCCACACCGAGAAATTGCCGCGCGCCCGTTGCGGTGGTTCTGCTCGCGTGGCTCTGGAGCGCGTTTCGCCAATACGGCGTATCCGGTCTCGATTGTCCCGCGCACCTGCCGGGTTATCCATTTAACGGAATTTAACGAATGTTGGAGCAGCTATGCCAAAAATGAGCAAGATCAGCGTTGCTATTTTTCTTGCCATTGGCGCGCTGTGCCAACAGGGTGCGTTCGCGCGTGCGGAGGTGGCCGGCTCCGGGGCGGACCTGTTCGAGCAGGCAGAACAGCTTCCGGCGGATTTTCTCGAGCAACTGTTCGATTCGCCGCTGATTGTGCGCATCGATTTTGACGGTCATTCGGCAGGCGAGGGCACGATCACGTTGAGTCGCGATGGAAAGGTTCAGTTGGTGGCGCTCTCGGATGAGCAGCACGGCGGCATCGACCAGGGCGATCGCGAGCTGATCGAAAAATTTCTGCGTGAGCCGCGTGCGCTTGGCGCCTGCGAGACCAACTGCGATGGCGTGCTCGCGCTTCACTACAACCTCCAGGACTCCGTTTTATCGATCGTGACGCGCCGCGCGGAACAGGATGGTGAGCAGCAGAAATATCACCCGCTGCCGGCCAGCGGAAGCACCGGCCTGATTACGTACAACTACCTGAATCTGACGGGTGGCCAGGGCCGTGAAATCGGCGGACGGTATGCGTTCGACGCCATCGGCAGCGTGGGAAACTGGTCGATCACGAGCGGATTGCAGGCGACGCAGAACCGCGGCATGCGGCGAGCCAGCGAGATTGAATACTCGGTGCCCCGGCTGTACGCGCAGCGCGAGTTCGAGGGCAAATTTGCGCGCGCGGGCTTCTTTACGCCGGACCTGGCAACGGGTATTCGGCCTCCGCGCATGCCAGGCGGAGGGGCGGCGACGACGCTTGGGGTGATGTTTGGCACGTCCGAAGCACGCGAGGTTGAAGGCGCGCGCCCGAGCCTCTATCCCGTTTATGTGACCGCGAATCGCCAGGGCATGGTGGAAATCTACCGCAATGGCGCATTGATCCACAGCCAATCGGTGCAGCCGGGGCTGCAGGTGGTCGATACGCGCCCGCTGCCCAGCGGCATTTATGAAGTGGAGATCCGGCTTGTCGAGGATGGTCAGGTTGCCTCCACGCAGAATGAGCTCATCTACAAGCCCGCAGCGTGGAGCGATCCGACACAACGGTGGAAGTACGCATTTTTTGCAGGACAGGAACGCAACCTGATCGGCGAGGATCGCTCGCACGCGTTCACCGCGGGTGGCGCGATCAACTATCTCGCCCATCCGCGGGTGGTGCTCGGTGCGTCGGCGCAGCATGTGGCCGACGCCAACGTATTCGGCGCGTCGCTTGACTGGCAGTTTACCGACCGTGCGCGAACCTACTGGAATGTGTACCACTCGTCGAAGCACGGAGTGGGCGGCGATGTTCAGATCCTGATGCCGTACCGGGACGGGAGCGTATCGCTGAGCCACAGCCAGCGCTGGCAACGCAACGACCGGCGCCATCGGAATGCGCGCTCGAGCGTGCGTAGCGGCAAGGTGCATGACTCGGCGATCACGTGGAGCCATCGCTTCACGCCGCAAACGAGCATCATGTCGCGCGCTTCATACGCCAGCGGCGCGACGAGCGGCCTGGGTGTCGACTTGTCGGTTTCGCATCGACATAGCCTGTTCGGCAACGATCTCACCTGGCGTTTGTCCGGCTTCGATCGTCCCACCGGGACGTTGGCGAGAACCCGCAACCGAGGCGTCGATCTTGGCTTGAGTATTGCGCTCGGCAAGGAAAAGCGCAGTTACAACGTGAACCTCGGAACGCGAAGCGGCTCGGATGGCCAGCGTGATCAGTATGCGTCGCTGGGCGTACGACAGGAGCTCGACGCCGGCTTCTTCAAGTCGGTGGGGGCCAACGGAACCGTCGACCGGTATGGCTTGAGCGTGGGTGCCACCACGCAGTTCGAACATTCGGTGGCGCGCGGCGATGCGTTCCTCCAGCGCTCGTCCAAGGAAGGGGGCATTGCCGGCGGGATGAACCTGTTCAGTACCGTTGGCACGAACGGCAAGTCCGCTGCCGTATCCGGCAAAAGCAATGCCTTCAACGGCGAGTCCGCGGTGATTGTGGACCTGGCATCCGATTTCGAGGGCGTGAAGGTGCGTGCGCAGGACACCGCGGGGGGCAGCATTGAACTGCGCCCGGGTCGCAATCTGGTTCCCGTGTCGGCTTATCGCGCAGGTCGACTCCAGTATTTCTTCGATCGATCGCAGGCGCCGGCGGCGACGCTGCAGCCGAGCACGACTCATTACCACCTGAACAAGGGCGGCGTCGGGTACGAGAAGGTGCACGTCATGAAGACGATGACGGTGATCGGCCGACTGGTCGACCATGCAGGCAACCCGGTGCGAGCCGCTCATCTGTCCAGCCCCGCGGGCCGGTCGGTCACCGAGGCCGACGGATTTTTCGCGCTCGAGGTGAGTCACGCGAAGCCGGTCGTCAAGGTCGAGAAAGGGGGCAAGCCGCTCTGCACGCTTCACCTGAAGCCGCAGGACCATCAAATGGAAGGGGACTCTCTGATTGTCGGGGAGTTGGAGTGTGAACAGGAGCAGACCAATGCCGATTCAGGGGAAAGCCGTGATGAACAGGGGTAATCAGAAGGGTAGCGCCAATCGCGGCGCGCGCGCATCCACCGCCCGAGCGCTCATCGTGCTCATGCGATGGCTGGCCGGTTCGGTGTTGGTGCTAGCCGGCGCAACCGTCGCGCGTGCCGCCGATGTGTCGATCGAGGCTGAATATCTGCCCGGTGCGCAGACCCAAGGCGAAAACGGCTTTCGCAATATCACGAGGCCGGCAGGCTTTTGTGCGGCCGATCCGGGTGGCTGTGCAGGCGTGACGACTGTCGATCTGCCGGTGGGCGATGTGAGTTACGGTGCGCTCGATAGCGGTGCGACTGGGCAGGATGGCGTCTATCTTCGGGCGCCGGCCAATCCGATTCGTGTCGAACTCAGGGACGAACGCACGAACCGGGTCACTGCGGTCACGTTCCGGGTCGTGGGCATGTTCGGGCAATACACGCTCCGGCCCGATGTGTACCAGCTGACCGGTACGCCGGCAGGAAGCGCCGAAACGGCGCATGCGGCCCTTTGGAATGGAGGTGGCTGGCTACAGCCGCCGGCAGGATGTACGGCGCTCTCCGTCCAGCCTATGGCCACGGCAAATGCCTACCGGTTCGGCTGGCGTTTGCCCCGCGACGGTGGGGGCTGTTTCAAGACCCCTCGCCAGCCGCTTCCCGCGGGCGCAGTCGTCCTCGATGGAAGTTCACTTGCCGTGGCCTACGAACTCGTCGCGCCGGATCCCGTATCGCTGCCCAATGGCACTTACCAAGGGGTGCACACCTTCACGGTTGGACCAGGCAAGGATTTCGACTTCGGCGCGCACGCTCACGTGGCGCGATCGAGCGTCGATGTCGCGTTCGTGCTGAAGGTGCGCCACAAATTCATGATCACGGACTCGGGCGCTGGTAACGATGTCAAGCTCGCCCCTGCTCAGGGCTGGTTGAACTGGATAGCCGAAGGCAAGCCCTCTACCAGGATCGAGCGTGACGTCGCGTACGGGCTGTCCACGGGCGAGCCGCTGCGGGTGAGCCTGCGGTGCGAGGACGGTGAAGACGCAGCCGGCCGCTGCGTCATGCGCAACACCCATGGCTCGGTCGTACCGGTCGATCTTGCGTTGACGGTGGCCGGTGCGACCACTGACCGTCAAGCGCCGTTTAGTCGGATTCCACTGACCACGCGGGCGCCCGCCGCGCTCGATGTCGACCGGTATCTGGACAACGCCGTGGCAACCGCCCATGTTGCCATTGACGGTCAGGGAGTCTCGGAGATGGGCCGGCATCCGGGGACGACCTATACGGGAAGGGCCTCCGTTGTATTTGATGCGATCGCCGAGTGACGCGGCGAACAGGGCCGCGGCCGCCGCTTTCAGACTATTCCGATATTCGCCGCACCCTGGCGTGCGGAAAATGGAATCTCTGACATGCAGCCGGTCCACGCAAGCGCTGCATATTTTTGAACTGGCACACATGCAATGAGCGAAAGACGGGCCCCGGAAGCATCGGGCGAGATCGCATTCAGTGCCGATAAAAGGAGTGTCGAATGAAAGTCAATCTCGCGAAGTGTATGTTTGCTGGCCTACTGGCCATGTGCTCGCTTTCGGCCCACGCGGGCTCGCCGTCGATCAACATTGGCCCCATGTTCGAGTACATGGGCGGAAAGCAGTCATCGATCCTCAAGCGGATCCGGAACAAGGGGGATGCGACCGCATTCGTACGGGTCGAGGTGAGCGAGGTGGTGTTCAAGGATGACGGCAAGCAGGAAGAGGTGCCGCTCGATCCCGCGTTGTTGACCCAACGAGACGGGCAAGGGCTGATCGCGAGCCCCTCTCGCCTGATCGTGCCGGCCGAGGGCGCCCAATCGGTGCGTCTGCTCTATCGCGGCAAGCGCGACGCGGAGCGCTACTATCGCGTGCGCTTTGTACCGGTGGTGCCGAAGTCGAAAGACGACTTTGTGCTGAGCAACGACGAAATCGAGCAATACAAGGAATCGCTGTCCGCGGGCATCAACGTCCTGACCGGATACGGGGCCATGGTGATCGTGCATCCGGGCGATGAGCGTTATCAGACGGAGTTCAAGGTGGAGGGCGGCAAGAGCATCGTCGAGAACAACGGAAGTTCGATGGTGACGCTCGAGGCCTATCGCGTGTGCAAGGAGAAGAACGGTGCATGCGGTGAACCGACGGCGTACTACATCCGGCCGGGGAAAACGAAGGAGCTGCCATGCGAAGCCGGCTCGCGGTGCGAGTTCGAACTGCGCGAAGGCGAAAAGCGAACGAGGATGCATGTCGAGGCCGGGCAAGCCGCGTCAGCGACGTGAAGATGACCTTCCTCTGCTGACGTATTCCACCGGAAAGTTGGTGGCACGGCCGCCGTGATCTTGGCCCGCCCGCCAACTCGCGAGCGGTAGCTCAGTTAGTCGACGGCCGTCGCGCGCTCCACGAGGAGGGGCCCCGATAGCCTCGATGAGTGCTCCTTTGCAGCGCATCTTGCCGGTGCCAAGGTTGTGGACGGCCGCCACCGCCTGTACCCTGGCCGCTTGCGCAGCTTCTCACACGCCTTGGCGGAGCGCTCTGCCGCTCGTTTGTGGCGTTTCTCGGCAAGGCCGCGTACTGTTGCAGGGATCTGTGGAGATGGCGCGTACTTCGACGCGTGCCGCGAGCGATCAAAGCGCCTGCTCGACGGTCCGCATCCACAACCCCGGCAACCTCGCCGCGTATTCCAACGCAGTCGCGTCGCGCTATCGCGATGCAGAACACACGTATACTCTTTGAACGCTTTGGCTCCGTGTCAGGACTTTGACCTCTACGAATTATTGGTCGGGTGCGGCGATGTCAGCCCGACCAATTCGCGCGCGGTCTAGGTTTCGACGGAGGTCAACGAATGCTTCGTGGGGCTGCAATATGCGAGCAAGATGTCCGAGTCGACGCTCAATCTGACGAGCTTCCGACTGATGTCCGCATACGGTGGCACCTTCCGGAGCGTCATGCTGAACCACATGGAGAAACTCGATCGCTGAGTCGGGCATCGGTGAAAGACATGCCGCCATGCTTAAGGGAATGCACCGGATTCCGGTTCTTTGAGCCATTCCCATGAAAAGTTGGGGCCAAATCATATGGCTGAAATCGACTTACGGCCATTGTGCATTGCAAAAATCCATGCTCGAGGCGAGACGTCGAGAAAGCCGGATTGGCGCATGCCGTTACATGGCGGTACGCTCTCACTCCGTGCTCTATCATGGGAAACATGAATCGCGGTATGTGCATGCTGGCCCCTCGTGGAGACATGTTCGAGTATTTCCACCTGATCGGTATCTGACTAGAAATTTGTTTGAGAATGACAAACGAACCGAAGGCCGATCCTTCGGGTTGTAACCAAGCATCGGAAGGATAGACCGCTGTTTTTGGGGAAAATATTAATGAATGTATCCACTGATAGTGGCAACGCTCGAGGCGGAATCAATGTCGTCGTGGCCGATGACCATCCGGTCGTTTCTGCCGGCGTTGTCTCGATCCTGGCGGCCGAGATGGATATCAATGTGGTCGGTGTGGCACCGACAATTTCGGAGTTGCTACTGTTGTTGCAACAGCAGCCTTGTCATGTCCTGATCTGCGATTATTCATTCAGTGGCGATCAGGAGCCCGACGGAGTGGCACTGTTCAAGCGGTTGAGGCGTAGCCATCCGAACGTTGCGATTATTGTGCTGACTGCACATCAGGATATCGCGTTGCTCGTCTCTCGCGTCATGAATGCGGGCGTTGCGGGCTTCCTGAGAAAATCCAGCCAAGATTTCGCACGCTTGGCTGCAATCGTGCGCCGCGTGCATGCTGGGCAAACGTTCGTTGATCCGGCCGTGGCTGTCGACCTGCTCGAGGCCGGACATGCGGCGCAGACTTCGATCGAATCGCTCAGCGAGCGCGAGCTCGAAATATTTCGAATGCTTGGGCGCGGGATGTCGGTGACGGAAATCGCGATGCATACGAATCGCAGCATCAAGACGATCAGCCACCAGAAAATGAGGGCCATGCACAAGCTGGGAGCAAGGTCCGAAGCTGACCTCTATCGCATCTACACGGAGCATTTCGGCTCATGAGCCAGTCTCGCGGCAACGCAGAGGAAGCTTCGGATGGGGCCGACGACGGAATCGTGGCGGCAACCCCAGCTTACGTCCCGCTCAGGTTGACGTTCTCTAAGCGCCTGCTAATTGTTTCGACCATAACGCTGACGTGCCTTATCCTGGTATGCGCCGGGGGCGTGACCGAACTCCTGATATCACACCAGCACGAGGAATTTGCACAGCAATTTTCCGCGCAGAGAGAGGCATTGAAGGAGGAGGTCGACAGGCGCGAGGCCCGCATTCGCCAGTTGGTCGTGACGTACCAGATTGCAAAGGAGTACCTGGAGTCAGGCGACTCGCAGGCGCGGAAGGTTCTGTTGCCTAGAAAGAACCAGTTAGCTCAGACAGTGCCCGGATCTGCGGCGACCCGCGCATTCTCGGTCGTGTCGACACTCACTTCACCCTCGGACGCGGCTCGCCAGACAAATTTGATCGATCTGGCAAGGTATGCGTCGACATTTTCGCTTTCCCATCAGGACAACTCGCCAGCGCTATCGGAGGGGTTTATCTATACGCCGGATAAGCGATTTCTGGCAACACTTCCGCCACTCGCACCGGACCAGATTGCCCGACTGAACACTGAAAAGGCTGCGGAAGACTTCATCGGGAAACGCATGGAGGCTGTCGAAGAGGAGATGCAGCGCGATGCCCGGAATGGGGTTCGGGGCAAGGTTGTGTGGGTGACCGGGTCCAAGGATCCGCTCAACGACATGACGACCACGTATTTTGCGACATCCGTCTACGAGGGTGAGCAACGCAAGGCAACGATCGCATTGTCAATTCCGTGTAATCGATTCAATCAGTATTTTCTGCACAACGAAGGCGATCCGCATTTTTTTGTTGTCTCGTGCGCGGTGCAGCGACTATTGGGTATCGACGAAACGAATCCGCAAGAGGCGCATTGGGCGGAAATCATATCGAGAAATCCGTGGGTATACCAGGCGGCGAACGGACGGCCCCAACGCATCTGGCGGGAGGGCAGCTTCTTCGTTATTCAGCGTGTGCCAGGCCCGCAGTGGGTCGCGGTATATGCATATACCTGGAGCGACCTTCTGGGGGCAATCACCCAGCAACTGCTGCTTGTTGTACTCGCGACGCTGAGTGGGTGCGGTCTGGTCATCGGAGGCGCGTTCTGGATGAATCGCGAGGTGATTCGGCCGTCCAGCGAGCGGCTGCATAGCCTTTTGGAGGGCGAGGCGTTCAGTCGGTCCATCATCCAGGTCGCGCCAGTGAGCTTGACCGTCGTGGCCAGGAGGAGCGGTGCCATCCTGTTGCAGAATGCGGAAGCGCAAAGCCTTCAGATGGCCTTTGCCAGTCAAGGGGAAAAGGACGCCACCCCCGACAACGTACTTGCACGTGCCGGCGCACTGGTTCGGTTTCACGCGGGAAGTGCTGAGCGCTCCGGCGTGGTAAGCCGGTTTGAGATGGAGCCTGATCTCGAGGTTGCCTATGCGCAGGCAAAGTATCGCGGAGACGACGTTTTCGTGATCGGGATGGTCGATCTGGCGAAGCGAAAGGAAATCGAACGGCGGCTGCGAGAGTCCCGAGCGCGTGCTCAGGCCGAAAGTCACGAGAAGGGAATGTTTTTGGCGACGATGAGCCATGAAATCAGGACACCGTTGCACGGGGCATTGGGGAATCTTGAATTGCTTTCGCGGATGGGATTGACCGAGGAGCAGCGCTCGCGCTTATTGATCGCGCAGGACTCGTTTGGCTCACTCCTTTCGTTGATCAACGGCGTGCTCGATCTGTCCAGGATTGAGGCAGGCGAGTTCCTGCTACAGGAACAGCCACAACATATTGATCAACTCGTCGAGCAGGCAAGCCGGACGTTTGCGGTGGACGCGCAGAAAAACGGCGTGCGGCTTCTCTGCCTGATCGATCCGGCGCTACGGGGCACGTGGATTTGCGACGGGTACCGGTTCACGCAAATAGTCACCAATCTCATTGGCAACGCCGTCAAGTTTACATCTCACGGGGCGATCACGGTTTCACTCGGCTCGACCGAGGACGGCCAGGTGCGGCTTCGCGTTGCTGACTCCGGCAGGGGTATTCCCGAGGACGAGATTGAAAAGGTTTTCATGCCTTACGTCCAAGGCTCGGCCGGGCCGAAAAGTTCGCGAGCGGGTACCGGGCTCGGCTTGTCTCTTTGCCAGAAGATCGCCGAACGAATGGGTGGAAGTATCACGGTCGAAAGCGAGGTTGGCGTCGGATCGATTTTCACCGTCGTGTTGCCACTTCGTCACGATTCAGCGGCGCGAATCGACGGCAACGCCGGCCATGGCATCGATTTCGTCGTGAATTGCGATATTCCCAGTTGGCGTGGGCAACTGGCGGCCCAGCTTAGCGCGTGGTATCCGGCCGCCCGAGTTACGAGTGGTCAGGATGACGGGCGGGATGAGGCGTATGCATCCACGGTTTTCATCGATGCACGCGACTGGCTCGAACATGACGGTTCGCCCAAAACGAGTGGTGCCTACCGTCGCATTACGATCGGCCTGGACGGGCCGCTTGTCCCGATCTCCGCAGGCCATGCTGTCGTCATTAGCGCCTACAGTGGCCAGTTGCTTCTCGACGCGATCGAAATGGTCCTTTCTGGAGCGGACGATGATGGCCGCGCGGGTAGCACTGACAGTTCCGGCGAGATCACATGCGGTGCGTGGAGTGAGGCCAGCGTTCTGGTGGTTGAGGACGACCGAGTCAGTGCGCAGTTGATGTGCGATCAATTGCGTATGCTCGGGATCGGACATGTGGACGTCGTCGGTAGCGCGGAGGATGGCATTCGACGTTGCCAGTCCCGGATCTACGATCTCGTCGTTACCGATTCCAATTTGCCGGGCAAGGGCGGAGCGGAGCTGTTGTCCGACTTGCGAGCAGCGGGGATATCGTGGCCGGTCGTTTTGTGTACTGCCGATGCGACACTCGCGGGAGTGGCAAACACCCCGTTCGACGCGCTCATCACAAAACCGTCGACTTTGAGCGACCTTTCTCTCGTGCTGCAAAACGTGCTCGGGCCTGGCGACGTTCAGCAACTGCCACGGGCTACACCAGGTGTCAGCCGGCTTCTGTCGTTGTTCATCGAATCGTGGATTTCCGACAAAGAAGCACTCCGGTTGATGGTGCAGGCGGGTCACGTATCCGAGGTGCTGGAACGATTGCACCGGATCCAGGGCGCCCTGATGATTCTCGATAGGGGCGAACTGGTAAGTCACTTGGAAGAGTGGTCCGCGAAGATAGCGGAATCCAAATGTGTCGAGGAAGCAGATCGCCAATCGTTTGTCGATGCGGTGGAGTCTTGGCTGGCGCTGCATGTTACAGCCCAAAAGCATTCCTGAAAGGTGGCGCCAGCGGTCGAGATACACGCTCAACAGCCTTCAAGGGTCCCACGCCGGTGGAGATGACCCCGTAATACCGGACACGGCATTACGCTAAGGTTACCGAATCCATCGAACGCCGGGACTCGCGAGGCGAGCGGTATTTCAGCGCGCTATGGGGATGCTTCTCGTGGCAATGCTCGAACGCGATGGCCAAGTTGCGTGTAGCAGTCGCTGTGTCCGGCTTCGGCATGACGGCGACGTAGTTGCGTTTCGTCGTCCTCACGAAGCGCTCGGCCATCCCATTGCTTTGTGGGCTGCACACCAGTGCGGTCAATGGCTTCAGGCCGATGGCCACCGCGAACCGGCGCGTGTCGTCGGCCATGTAGCTCACCGTTGTCGCTCAGCCACTCGATTTCGATGGCTTATGCAGTTCGTCGCCGAACCGATTTTCCACTGCAGCGAGCATGACGTCTCGCACGATGTCGCGGCTATGGCTTGCCGTCGTGGCTGCCCAACCCATCGCCGCACGATCACATCAATCCAGTGCGAACGTTACGCACAGCGGCTCGCCGTTGTCGCCGCCGAATTCGAAGCCGCCCGAGCACCATCGGTGATTGCTGCGCGCGACGGCCACCTTGCCGTCTGAAAAATTAGATATGCCTGATCCACGATTTCAAAAGTGGATCGTGAAGGTGCGCGTTATTTTCACCTAACAATAAGAGTCTCCAATATAAATTCGATTTTTTAATTAAATCGACTCGTCTTTAGGTGGTCCCCCAGCGCTCGAATAGGAAATGGCCTATGTTTCCGTCGAAAAATAGGACATCGGGCGACTTTTTTGCGTCGCTTCCTATATTTCATGGCACGGGGTGGGGCCGATAATTCGATGGACTTTGGAGTCGGATCGTCATTGCGTCCATGAGCGTAAAGCAATCGGTGCGCGCATGAAGCCCGGTGGGTCTCATGGCCATTACCCGAATCGATGTGGCGCTGGATTTCGGTCGGCTGTTCGTTCGATAGCAATGGTCCTCCACTGATGGACGGACGCTATTTTGTGTTGAGATAGAGAGTGTTATATGAATAAGTCGTACAAGGTGGTTTGGAATGCATCCAGCGGTACATGGACCGCGGCTTCTGAAATTGCGAAATCTCGTGCCGGCGGAAAATCGTCGAAAAAATCGCTGATGAAGCTCAAGCGGATTCATGGTGTTTCTGCTGGGGAGATGATCTATCGTCCAATTCTGGATGCGGCCGAAAGTGTACGCATGACAGCGCGTGAAAATACCGTTGGGATGCGCAAGGCACCTGTCGTGTTGGCACTCTCTATCGGCGCCGGGATGGTCGGGTCTGCCGTCGCTGAAACGCACATCGGGGCGGCCGATGGTGGGAGTGCTTACTGTGTTTCCGATGATAGTGCGGAATTGGGGAAGTGCGGTTCGAGCAGCGATGCAATGGTCCATTCCGAGGATGGCGTACGCAAGCCCTCTGTATATAGCAGCGGGGCAAGCGGAGGCGATCAAGCTGACGCTGGCGCTGTAAATAACATGGCATTGTCGTCAGATAGCGTTTCAACGCCGGAGATCGGGTTGCTTGCAGCGAGTGCCTCGGATGCGGGGGCGACGAAATTTGAACAGATGAATGTCGGGAGTGTCTTAGGTATTCCCGCCGCCGATATGCTGGACATAAATGGAAATATGTCGGCTCTTAATTATGGCAATAACGGAATCTCTATTGGTTCTAACGCAGCTATCTTTCATGCGGCTAGTGCTTCTGAACCTAACGACGAAGGCGCGATTGCCATTGGTGCCAATTCGAGGACCGAAGCAGGGGCTGGGCGATTGGCGATTGGTTATGGTGCCTTGGTAACCTCGGCCGACACGGACGGTGGTGTAGCGATCGGTTCCCATGCGAAGGTCGATAATGCCCGGAGTAGTGTGGCACTCGGTAAAAACTCGGTGGCGAATCGCGCCAATACCGTCTCGGTGGGGAATACCGGCAGCGAGCGGCAGATCGTAAACGTTGCGGCGGGTACGCAAGGCACTGACGCCGGGAACATTACGCAGCTTAACGGCGTAGCTATGGCGCTGGGCGGCGGTGCGGGCATCGGCGCCGACGGCAGCGTGACGGCGCCGACGTATACGCTGGACAGCGGCAAGACTAGTGCGACAAACGTTGGCGACGCGTTGTCGAACCTGGACGGCCGTGTGACGACGAACGCGACGAACGTCGAGAAACTGCAAGGCAACTTTGCTGATACTGGGCTGCTGGACGCGAAAACGGGCAAAGTGACTGCGGCGGTGACGTCGGACCAGATGAATGCCGCAATTGCGAAGGCCAGTAGTGACCGGCTTGACACAGAGCCGGTCACGATCGGGAAGGATGCGTACGCAACCAGTAACAATGTCGCGGTAGGCGAGGGCGCGAAGGCGGATACTGGGGGAGCGGGAGCGGGCGTGATTGCTATTGGCGCTAACGCAGCAGCCGGTCGGCCGGGGTATTCGGGGGCTATTGCGATTGGCGACGGCGCGCGCGCGGTCGATGGCTCGCAAGGCGGCTGGATGCGTGCAGTAGCAGTCGGAGCAGGCGCGCAGGCGCAGGGGGTTTCTGTTGCCATTGGACCCGGTGCTCAGTCCAGCCCAGGTAATGGGGTCGCGTTAGGGGACCAAGCCAGTGTAGGCACGAATGCCACTTGGGCAGTGGCGCTTGGCACCGGCTCGGCAGCTGAGCGAGCCGATACGGTCTCCGTGGGGAACGCCAAATCCCAGCGTCAGATCGTGAACGTTGCAGCGGGTACGCAGGACACCGACGTCGTGAACGTGACGCAGTTGAAGAGCGTAGCGACGGCGCTGGGTGGTGGTGCGAGCATCGGCGCCGATGGCAGCGTGACGTCGCCGGCGTACACGCTGGACAGCGGCAAGGCCATTGTTCAAAACGTTGGCGACGCACTGTCGAACCTTGACGGCCGCGTGACAACGAATGCATCCGACATTGAGAGCTTGAAGGGCGAACTGTCGGACTCCAATAAGTACATGAAAGCAAGGGGAACGACCGCGGCGCAAGCGACCGGGGCTCGGAGCATTGCTATTGGCGATAACGCAGTCGCAAAATACTCGTACGGACCCGGGGAAGGGGGAGATACCAATATCTCCATCGGCGCAAACTCATTCACGTCTACGGAATGGCACCAGGTAGCGCTTGGTGACGGTGCCTACGTTTGGGCGGCCAAATCGTCTGCCATTGGCTTCAATGCCAGTGCCACGTCCATAGACAGTGTCGCACTGGGCAGTGGCTCTGTGGCAGACCGCAGGAATACAGTATCAATTGGATCGGAGAAGAATCAGCGCCAGATCGTGAACGTTGCAGCAGGCACGCAAGGCACCGACGCGGTGAACGTGACCCAACTGAGCGGCGTAACGACTGCGCTGGGCGGCGGTGCGGGCATCGGCGCCGATGGCAGCGTGACGGCACCGCAGTATCACGTCGGCGACAAGACCTACGGTAACGTGGGTGACGCGATTACGGCTGCGGCGGAAACCGGCGGCGGTGCGGATCCGAACGCGGTTGCATACGACGATGCGGCGAAGAGCACAGTCACGCTGGCTGGCGAGCAAGGCACGACGCTGAAGAACGTTGCGGCCGGCGCGGTGAATGCGACGAGCATGGAAGCGGTGAACGGCTCGCAGCTGTACGGCGCGTCGCAGAGCGTGGCAAGCGCACTGGGTGGCGGTTCGACGGTGGACGCAGCAGGCAAGCTGACGGCACCGGCGTATACGCTGGACGGCGGCAAGACGACCGCGCACAACGTTGGCGACGCGGTGTCGAACCTGGACGGCCGCGTGACGACGAACGCGACGAACGTCGAGAAACTGCAAGACAATCTCGCCGATTCCGGCCTGTGGGACAAGGACAAGAACCACGTAATCGCGGCGGTGACGTACGACCGCAAGGCAGATGGCACGGCGGATCGCGGCTCGGTGACGCTTGGCGGTGCGGGCGCAGCAGCGCCGGTGGCGTTGAAGAACGTTGCAGTCGGTACGGTTGACACTGACGCAGCGAACGTGAGCCAGTTGAAAGGCGTTACTACGGCGCTGGGTGGCGGTGCAGGCATCGGCGCCAATGGCAGCGTGACGGCGCCGAAGTACCACGTTGGTGACAAGACCTACGGTAACGTGGGCGACGCGATCACGGCTGCGGCGGAAACCGGCGGCGGTGGCGGTGCGGATCCGAACGCGGTTGCATACGACGATGCGGCGAAGAGCACGGTCACGTTGGCTGGCGAGCAAGGCACGACGCTGAAGAACGTCGCGGCCGGCGCGGTGAACGCGACGAGCCTGGAAGCGATGAACGGTTCGCAGCTGTACGGCACGTCGCAAAGTGTGGCGAGCGCGCTGGGCGGCGGTTCGACGGCGGACGCAGCCGGGAAGCTGACGGCACCGGCCTACACGCTGGACGGCGGCAAGACGACCGCGCAAAACGTTGGCGACGCGGTGTCGAACCTGGACGGCCGTGCGACGACGAACGCGACGAACGTCGAGAAACTGCAAGGCGATATAGCCGAATCCGGTCTGATGGACAAGGACACGGGCAAGGCGATTGCAGCGCTGACATATGACCGCAAGGAAGACGGCACGGCGAATCGCGGCTCGGTGACGCTTGGCGGTGCGGGCGCGGCAGCGCCGGTGGCGTTGAAGAACGTTGCAGTCGGTACGACTGACACCGATGCAGTAAACGTGAGCCAGTTGAAAGGCGTTACCACGGTACTGGGCGGTGGCGCAGGCATCGGCGCCGATGGCAGCGTGACGGCACCGAAATACCACGTCGGTGACAAGACCTACGGCAACGTCGGTGACGCGATCACGGCCGCGGCGGAAACCGGCGGCAGTGGCGGTACAAATCCGAACGCGGTCTCATATGACGACAAGACCAAAGGCGCGATCACGCTGGCTGGCGAGAAAGGCACGACGTTGAAGAACGTCACAGCCGGCGTGGACGCGACCGACGCAGTGAACGTCGGCCAATTGTCGGATGCAACGCAGTCGATTCGCGATTCGCTGTCGGACGGCAGCCTGTCGATGCGCTACATCAAGGTCAAGGCAACGGGGCAAGCTGCAAACGCCATGGGAGCCAATACCGTCGCGATCGGCTCGGGCGCAAACGCGACCGGCAATGGCTCGCTGGCCTTGGGCACGGGTTCACGCGCGAATGGGCTCAACTCGGTCGCGATCGGTCTCAATTCGGTTGCTACGGAGGCGAACCAGGTATCGGTTGGCGACGTCGGTCGCGAACGTCGCATTTCGAATGTAGCCGACGGTACGGAAGATACCGACGCAGTCAACGTGAATCAATTGACCGAAGCGATCGAAAAGATGTCCGACCGGACCGACAAGCTGTCGTCGGAACTCAGGTCGCGGCATGGCTCGCTGACGGCTAGCGTCCTTGCAGCCAAGACAGACTTGGCATCGGCCGACCCATCGAAATTCTTGCAAGTTGCCGGTGCGGGAGCGGACGGTAGTCAGGAGAATACCGCGAACATCGTCGGCGGCGATCCGGCGAGCGACACTGCCGCCGCGATCGGTGTAGGTTCCATTGCCTCGGGCGCGAATGCGGTCGCCCTCGGCGTGCGTAGCTACGCGTACTCGGATGGCGCAGTGGCCATCGGTAACATGGCCCAAACGGGTGCCGGCCAGGCGAACGCGGTGGCCATCGGGTCGAATGTGACGACCAATGGGGAAAGCGCGCTTGCCGTGGGTTCGCAGGCGCGGGCAAACGGCGACAACGCGATCGCGCTCGGTAATAACAACGTGGCAGCCATCGGCGCGAATTCCATTGCGATCGGTAACAAGGCCAGCTCCGCAGCAGGGGCGACCAATGGCATTGCGCTGGGCGCGTCTGCGAGTGTTGCACGCAACGTGGCCGACTCGATGGCGCTGGGCGCAAATGCCAGCGTCGAAAAAGGCGCGAATAGTGCGGTCGCACTGGGTACCGGTTCCAAGGCGACGCGCGCCAATACTGTTTCGGTCGGTAACGCCGGAAGCG
>NZ_JACFYV010000017.1:0-22974 GCF_016759955.1 Burkholderia sp. KCJ3K979 | reverse complement strand
CGAGCGCCAGATCGTGAACGTTGCGGCGGGTACGCAAGGCACCGACGCGGTGAACGTGACGCAGCTCAGCGGCGTAACGACGGCGCTGGGTGGCGGTGCGGGCATTGGCGCCGATGGCAGCGTGACGGCACCGAAGTACCACGTTGGCGACAAGACCTACGGTAACGTGGGTGACGCGATTACGGCCGCGGCGGAAACCGGCGGCGGTGGCGGTACGAATCCGAACGCAGTCTCGTACGACGACAAGACCAAAGGCGCGATCACGCTGGCTGGCGAGCAAGGCACGACGCTGAAGAACGTTGCTGCCGGCGCCGTGAATGCGACGAGCATGGAAGCGATGAACGGTGCGCAGCTGTACGGCACGTCGCAAAGCGTGGCGAGTGTGCTGGGCGGCGGTTCGACGGTGGACGCAGCAGGCAAGCTGACGGCACCGGCGTATACGCTGGACGGCGGCAAGACCACCACGCACAACGTTGGCGACGCATTCTCGAACCTGGACGGCCGCGTGACGACGAACGCGACGAACGTCGAGAAACTGCAAGGCGATATTGCCGAGTCCGGTTTGATCGACAAGGATACGGGCAAGGCGATCGCGGCGCTGACGTACGACCGCAAGGCAGACGGCACGACGGATCGCGGTTCGTTGACGCTTGGCGGTGCGGGCGCAGTAGCGCCGGTGGCGTTGAAGAACGTTGCAGGCGGGATTTCGGATACCGACGCAGTGAACGTAGGCCAGATGAAGGGCATCACCACGGCATTGGGTGGTGATGCGGGTATCGGCGCCGACGGCAGCGTGAAGGCACCGACGTATCACATCGGTGACAAGACCTACGCTAACGTGGGTGACGCGCTTGCAGCCGCGGCAGCAAGCGGTGGCGGTGGTACGGATTCGAATGCGGTTGTGTACGACGATGCAGCCAAGAGCGCAGTCACGCTGTCTGGCGAGAAAGGTACGACGCTGAAGAAAGTTGCAGCGGGCGCGGTGAGTGCGGATAGCACGGAAGCGGTGAACGGTTCGCAGCTGTATGGCGCCGCGCAAAGTGTGGCGAGCGCGCTGGGTGGTGGGTCGAAGGTAGACGAAACCGGTAAGGTGACGGCACCGACGTATAAGCTGGACGGCGACAAGACCAGTGCGAATAACGTTGGCGAAGCCGTGTCGAATCTCGACGGCCGTGTGACGACGAACGCGACGAACGTCGAGAAACTGCAAGGCGATTTTGCTGAGTCGGGTCTGGTGGACAAGAACACGCGCAAGGTGCTTGCGGCGGTGACGTACGACCGTAACGACGGCACGGCGCATGGCAACTCGGTGACGCTGGGCGGCGCGGACGCGGCAGCGCCGGTTGCGTTGAAGAACGTTGCAGATGGCGCGGTGGCCAAAACGAGCACGGATGCGCTGAACGGCTCGCAGCTGTACGGCGCCTCGCAGAGTGTGGCGAGTGCGCTGGGCGGTGATTCGATTGTGGACGCAGGCGGTACGGTGAGGGCGCCGACGTACACGCTGGACGGCGGCAAGACCACCGCGCACAACGTTGGCGACGCATTCTCGAACCTGGACGGCCGCGTGACGACGACCGCGACGAACGTCGAGAAACTGCAAGACAATCTTGCCGAATCCGGTCTGTTCGACAAGGACAAGAACCAGGCAATTGCGGCGCTGACGTACGACCGCAAGGAAGACGGCACGGTGGATCGCGGTTCGGTAACGCTTGGCGGTGCGGGCGCAGCAGCGCCGGTGGCGTTGAAGAACGTTGCAATGGGCATCGGCGACACCGATGCGGCGAACGTGGGTCAGGTGAAAGGCATTACCACGGCGCTGGGCGGTGATGCGGGCATCGGCGCCGATGGCAGCGTGACGGCCCCGAAGTATCGCATCGGCGATAAAACCTACGGTAACGTTGGCGACGCGCTCGCAGCCGCGGCAGCGAGCGGAGGCGGCGGTACGGATTCGAATGCCGTCTTGTACGACGACGCAGCCAAAACCGCAGTCACGCTGTCCGGCGAGAAAGGCACGACGTTGAAGAACGTTGCAGCCGGCGCGGTGAATGCGACGAGCATGGAAGCGATGAACGGTTCGCAGCTGTACGGTACGTCGCAAAGTGTGGCGAGCGCACTGGGCGGTGGTTCGACGGTAGACGCGACCGGCAAGGTGACGGCGCCGACGATCCGCGTCGGCAAGAAGACCTACGACAACGTCAGTGACGCGATTGCGGCCGCGGCAGCCAGCGGCGGCGGTGGTGGTGGTGGTAAAGGCGCGAGCTTTGTCACGATCGATGGTATGGGTTCGGACGGTAGTCGGTTCAACACCGCGAGCATCAGCGGGGGCGATCCGGAGAGTACGACGGCCGCCGCGATCGGTGTGGACGCTCATGCGGCAGGCGCGAACGCGATCGCGGTCGGTCTGAACAGTGCGGCGAACTCGAACGAATCAGTTGCGATCGGGAATAAGGCGCTAACGGGCTCGGATCAAGCGTATTCGGTGGCCATCGGTTCATGGGTGACGACCAATGGCGCGGGAGCGCTGGCGATCGGCTCGAACGCGAAGGCGAACGGCGATAACGCGGTCGCGCTCGGCAATAGCGGCATCAAGGCAATCGGTGAAAGCTCGATCGCGATCGGCAATGCAGCGGAAGCCGCAGTAGGCGCGACCAATGGCATTGCGATGGGTACGAGTGCGAGCGTTGCACCGAACCTGACCAACGCGATCGCGCTGGGTGCCAATACGAGCGTCGAAGGCGCGGCGAATGGTGCCGTGGCGCTGGGCGCAGGCGCCAAGGCGACGCGCGCCAATACTGTTTCGGTCGGTGACGCCGGAAGCGAGCGCCAGATCGTGAACGTTGCGGCGGGTACGCAAGGCACCGACGCGGTGAACGTGACGCAGCTCAGCGGCGTAACGACGGCGCTGGGTGGCGGTGCGGGCATTGGCGCCGATGGCAGCGTGACGGCGCCGAAGTATCACGTCGGCGATAAGACCTACGGTAACGTGGGTGACGCGATTACGGCTGCGGTGGAGATTGGTAGCAGCAAGGATCCGAACGCGGTTGCGTACGACGATGCGGCGAAGAGCACGGTCACGCTGGCTGGCGAGAAAGGCACGACGCTGAAGAACGTTGCGGCCGGCGCGGTGAATGCGACGAGCATGGAAGCGGTGAACGGCTCGCAGCTGTACGGCACGTCGCAGAGCGTGGCGAGCGCGCTGGGCGGCGGTTCGACGGTGGACGCAGCAGGCAAGTTGACGGCACCGTCGTATACGCTGGACGGCGGCAAGACGACCGCGCAAAACGTTGGCGACGCGGTGTCGAACCTGGACGGCCGTGTAACGACGAACGCGACGAACGTCGAGAAGCTGCAAGACGATATTGCCGAGTCCGGTTTGATCGACAAGGACACGGGCAAGGTGATCGCAGCGGTGACGTACGACCGTAAGGAAGACGGCACGGCGGATCGCGGTTCGGTGACGCTTGGCGGTGCGGGCGCAGTAGCGCCGGTGGCATTGAAGAACGTTGCAGCCGGTGCCGTAAACGCGACGAGCACGGAAGCGGTGAACGGCTCGCAGCTGTACGGCACGTCGCAAAGCGTGGCAAGCGCGCTGGGTGGCGGTTCGACGGTAGACGCGGCGGGCAAGGTGACGGCACCCAGCTACCACGTCGGCGACAAGACCTACGGTAACGTGGGTGACGCGATCGTTGCCGCAGCCGAAATGGGTAGCGGTACGGATCCGAACGCGGTTGCATACGACGATGAAGCCAAGAGTGCGGTCACGCTGGCTGGCGAGCAAGGCACGGCGCTGAAGAACGTTGCAGCGGGCGCCGTGAATGCAACGAGCATGGAAGCGGTGAACGGCTCGCAACTGTACGGGGCGTCGCAAAGTGTGGCAAGCGTACTGGGCGGCGGTTCGACGGTGGACGCAGCAGGCAAGCTGACGGCACCGGCGTATACGCTGGACGGCGGCAAGACGACCGCGCACAACGTTGGTGACGCGGTGTCGAACCTGGACGGCCGTGTGACGACGAACGCGACGAACGTCGAGAAGCTGCAAGACGATATTGCCGAGTCCGGCCTGGTGGACAAGGACACGGGCAAGGTGATCGCAGCGGTGACGTACGACCGTAAGGAAGACGGCACGGCGGATCGCGGTTCGGTGACGCTTGGCGGTGCGGGCGCGGCAGCGCCGGTGGCGTTGAAGAACGTTGCAGCAGGCGTGGATGATACTGACGCGGTGAACCTGGGTCAGCTGAACACCGGGTTGTCCGATGTGAAGCGCGAGCTGGCTGAAGGCGGCATCGATCTGAAGTACATCAAGGTCCGGGCCAGCGGCGCACCGGCGACCGCCACCGGCGCTCAGTCTGTCGCGATCGGTTCAAAGGCCCTGGCAGGCGGTTCGAATACATTGGCGCTGGGTACCGGTGCGCGCGCGCTGGCGAGCGGATCGGTTGCGCTGGGTGCCAATTCCGTTGCGAACGAAGCGATGACGGTGTCCGTTGGTGATGACGGGACCGAACGCAAGATCGTCCACGTGAAAGCGGGGGACGTCACCGCCAGGAGTACGGATGCGATCAATGGATCGCAGTTGTTCGAGGCGCTGGGCAAACTGAAATCCCGTGTCGCAGCTGAGCAGTCGCACCTGTTGTCTCGGGTCAATGCGCTTGCGGATTCGGACGAGCCGAATTCCCTGGTCGTGGTCGACGGTATGGGGGGGACGAACTCGGCGAGTATCAGCGGGGGCGATCCGGATACCACGACGGCCGCCGCGATCGGCGTGGAGGCTCATGCGGCAGGGGCGAACGCGATCGCGCTCGGCCTGAATACCGGGGCGCTGTCGGACGAATCGGTTGCGATCGGCAATATGGCGCAAACGGGCGCGGACCAGCCGTACTCGGTGGCCATCGGTTCGAAGGTGACGACCAATGGCGCGGGAGCGCTGGCGATCGGTTCGAACGCGAAGGCGAACGGCGAGAACGCGGTCGCGGTCGGCAATAACGGCATCAAGGCGATCGGTGAAAGCTCGATCGCGATCGGCAATGCAGCAGAAGCCGCAGTAGGCGCGACCAATGGCATTGCGATGGGCACGGGTGCGAGCGTTGCGCCGAACCTGACCAATGCGATGGCGCTGGGTGCCAATACGAGCGTGGAAGGCTCGGCGAACGGTGCCGTGGCGCTGGGCGCAGGCGCCAAGGCGACGCGCGCCAATACCGTTTCGGTGGGTAATGCCGGAAGCGAGCGCCAGATCGTGAACGTTGCGGCGGGTACGCAGGGCACCGACGCGGTGAACGTGACGCAGCTGAGCGGCGTAACGACGGCGCTGGGCGGCGGTGCGGGCATCGGCGCCGATGGCAGCGTGACGGCACCGAAGTATCACGTCGGCGACAAGACCTACGGTAACGTCGGCGACGCGATCGCGGCTGCAGCGGCAAGCGGCGGTGGTGGCGGTACGGATCCGAACGCGGTTGCGTACGACGATGCGGCGAAGAGCACGGTCACGCTGGCTGGCGAGCAAGGCACGACGCTGAAGAACGTTGCGGCCGGCGCGGTGAATGCGACGAGCATGGAAGCGGTGAACGGCTCGCAACTGCATGGTGCGTCGCAGAGCATGGCCACCGCGCTCGGCGGCGGCTCGCAGGCAGGCACCGACGGCACGATCTCCGCGCCCAGCTACTCGCTCGCGGGCGGCACGACGACGGTGAACAGTGTCGGTGCGGCGATCGGCAATCTCGACGGGCGGGTAACGGCCAACACGGGCGACATCTCGACCCTGAAGGATACGATCGCGAGCAGCGGTCTGATCGATCCGGAAACCGGGCACGCGGTCGCAGCGGTGCGCTACGATCGCAACGAAGACGGTTCGGCGAATCGTGCGTCGGTCACGCTCGGGGATGCCGGTACAGCGGTTGGCCTGCACAACGTGGCGGCCGGAGCGGTAAGCGCGACGAGCACCGATGCGGTGAACGGCTCGCAACTGCACGGCACGGCCACAAGCGTCGCGAATGCGATCGGAGGCGACACGACCGTCGATGAAAACGGGCAGGTTGCGGTCAATTCGATCGAAGTGGGCGGTCACAAGTACG
The DNA here is from genome assembly GCF_016759955.1 of Burkholderia sp. KCJ3K979. NCBI lineage: Bacteria > Pseudomonadati > Pseudomonadota > Betaproteobacteria > Burkholderiales > Burkholderiaceae > Burkholderia > Burkholderia sp. KCJ3K979. The sequence goes on along the minus strand of NZ_JACFYV010000017.1, from coordinate 16,909 downwards.
CGACCGTCTCGCAGGCGGTGCAGGCGGCTGCGGCGTATGGCGCCACCGATTCGCTGGCGGTGCGCTACGACGTCGACTCGCACGGCAACCCGAACTACGGTTCGGTGACGCTGGGCGGGCCTGCGGCGGCGCCGGTGATGCTGACCAACGTTGCCGACGGCAAGAGCCAGTACGACGCAGTGAACTACGGCCAGCTGTCGTCGCTGAAGAGCGACTTCGAAAATCGCCTCGGCACGATGGACGATCGCGTCAGCAAGATCGAAACCACCGGCGGTTCCGGCGGTGACTCGCGTCGTACGGTCGGCAACGACCTGATCAGCGGTTCGGGCGAAGCAGGCCAGGCGGTGACGGCGGCCCAATCCGGCAACGGCAGCAACAACGTCGCGATGGGTTCGGGCTCGACGATTAATGACGATGCCGGCAACGCCACGGCAGTCGGCGCGAACGCGACGGTGCGCGCCGCAGGCGGCACGGCGATTGGCGCAGGTGCTGATGCGCATGCGGCCAATAGCACCGTGATCGGCCAGGACTCGTCGGCTCGCGGCGAGAACAGCACGGCGATCGGTCAGGGTGCGAAGGCCCGCGGCGACAACAGCGTTGCGATTGGTGCAGGCTCCGTCGCGAACGAGGACAACACGGTCTCGTTCGGTGACGGCTCTGATCAGGGCAAGCGCCGGATCGTCAATATCGCGGATGGCGTGAATGCGTCGGATGCGGCGACCAAGGGGCAGCTCGACCGGGCGGTTGGCGGGCTGCAAGGTCAGATCAACGGCGTATCGCGCAATGCCTATTCGGGTATCGCGGCGGCAACGGCGTTGACGATGATCCCGGGTGTCGACCCTGGCAAGACGCTGTCGTTCGGCATCGGCAGTGCGAGCTACAAGGGCTATCAGGCGGTCGCGTTCGGCGGGGAGGCCCGCATCAACAAGAACCTGAAGATGAAGGCCGGTGTGGGCTTGTCGAGCGGTGGCAACACCGTTGGCCTCGGTGCATCGTATCAGTGGTAATTGCCGACTGACGGAGCGGGGCAACCCGCTCCCGTATTTCCGGACCCGCCTCGCGCGGGTCTTTTTTATGGTGCGCCCAGCATGTGAGGTCGGACGGAATTCGTAGAGGTCAACTGGTGCTTTAGCTTGTTGTTATGCCGCTTCAATTCCTTGAGGTGCTGCGCTTCGGGGGCCGTCCTCCCGGCGAACTTCGTTTTTCAGTTGTGGTAGGTCGCTTCGGAGATCCCGTACTTGCGGCACAGCTCTGCCGGCTTCAGGTCAGTCTCGACTCCGTTCAAGATGCCGATGATTTTTCTTCAGTGAACCGCGTCCGCGCGAATGGAGAGGCAACCCTTGATTTTGCAACTGGAATAATCTAATTAAGGTGATTTGGCGGTGAGGTGTTGTGGGTTGTCACAGGAGACTTGATCGATTTTCGAACGTTAAAGAAAATTCAGGTTTTAAAAATATAACTAAAACTATGATGGTTCTGTTGCTGGTTTTTCTTGCGATTGTCGGTGCGGCTTTTGTCGCTCTTGGCGTGAACGGGGTAAGGCGTTCGCGAAAATATAGGCGGCACTCGGAAAGTGGTTCGGGGGCTGAGCGTCAAAGTCTTGCGAAGGGAGTTGAGCCGCTCGCGCCGGGGCGAGCACAGTTCGAGAGCGAGTTGCTTGCGGAGCATGGACGAGTGGCCGGAACGGCAGTGCCTGACGTCGGAAGTCATCCTGACTGCACGGATAAGCTCACCACGAGGCGCGGTCCAATGATAAAAAGTGAGCTGAAACCTTTGCTCGCGGGCGCAGCTCCTCATGGACATCGGACACTTACCGCTGCGCAAGAGTCAGAGTTTTATAATCGATTGTGCACTGCATTGCCGGAGACGGACATTTTCAAGCAAGTTGCTTTGAAAGAGCTCGTTGATGCTGAGCACAATGATAAATTGGATATAAAATTATATAATAAAAAGGTTTTCGATTTCGTGGTTCGTGGAAGCGATGGTGGCTTATTGTATGCTGTTGAGTTGGATGATAGGTCGTGTGCGTGGCAATATACCCGCCGAGATGATTTGTTGAAAGATGACGTTGCACGGGCCATTGGGTTGCGCGTGATGCGGTATTGGAGCGTCAAGACTGATTCGACCGTGCTGAGGCGAGATTTTGAGTCGTGCGCGGCTCGCTCATTTGGACGGCGGAGTTAACCTGTTATTTCATGGCAACTTGGGGCGTGGTTGATCCCTACAGGTGCGATCGACATCGACTGCTGATAGATATGCCGAGACATGTCATTCTATGATGCAATTCAATGTGACAGAAGGGGTGCTGGCTCCCAGCCTGCAGGTGCTTCCGACATTCGACCTAATCGGGATCGTTGTTGCGCTTGTACTGGGTGGAATGGCCAAGGGCATCACCGGCATCGGCGTGCCGCTGATCGCGATGCCGATCGTCAGCCAGTTCATGCCGATTCGGGATGCAGTATTGCTGCTGTCCATGCCGATCATTCTCGGCAACATTCCGCAGGCGCTCGAAGGCGGCCAGGTGCTTGCGACGGCGCGGAAGATCGCCGCGCCGATCGCGGGGACGGTGTTAGGTAATATCGCCGGCGTGGCGATCCTCCTTTCGCTGAACTCGGGTCACGCACAGGCAGCCTCTGGCGCAGTACTGATTGTGGTCGCGACACTGATGCTCGCGGCACCGAAGCTCAATTTGGCACCCGCATGGCGCAAACCTGTTGGTTTCGCGCTCGGCTTCGGTGCGGCAGTGACGGAGAGCATTGCATCGGTTCCCGGCCCGTTGCTCGCCACTTACTTGATTTCGTCCGGAGCGAGCGGCCGGGCGTTTACGAAGCAGATCGCGATCATCCTCGTGGTTTCGGTCGTCACGCTGCTCACTACGTTCAGCGGCGCCGCGCAGGCGAGCGGTGCGGACCTCGCGATTTCGGCGGCCGCCACGCTGCCAGCGATTGCCGGCATGTGGCTGGTTCGTCCGCTGCGGGACAAGATGTCCCCTGAAATTTTCAGGAAGGTCGTCCTGCTGTTCGTGCTCGTCGCAGCGGCGCAAATGATCTGGAAATCCGGCGTGTTTCGACATGGCGGATCACTCGCCACGGGTGCGTGCCTTGTTAAGCCGTGTGATGAGTTGTTCGACTTTGGTGCAAAAGACCGCCAATGCCGCCTCGTGACCCGAGAGGTCACCCAGCCGAAGTTGGCCGGCCAGTTTTTCCCCGTAATCCCCCAAAGCACCTGAGCCGAACAATTTGCTTGCGCCAGCTATCCGATGGATGCGGTCGGCGGCGGCTACCGCGTTTTTGTCGGCTACTGCTGCCTGAAGGAAAGCAATATCCTTCAAGGTCTCTGTCACGAACCCTTGAATCAGTATCGGCGGGTATGCGCTTTCTTCGGGCGAGAAATTCCGGGCCAGACTGCTTGTCGAGTCTGTCCGGGTCGAGCAAGGCGAAATTCCGATCCAATGCGCGAGTTTGTCACGCAGCACGGCCAAGGTTGTCGGTTTGACGAGCAGGCCGTCCATGCCGGCTTCCGCGCATCGGATTGCTTCATCGGGCAACGCGCTTGCAGTCAAGGCAACAATGGGGGTATCCCGTGATCGATGTTCCCGGGAGCGGATGCGTTTCGTCAATTCATAGCCGTCCATCTCCGGCATCGCGCAATCGGTGAGTATCAATGCGAAGTCGGAATCGTCCAGTACTCGGAGTGCGTCCATGCCGTTGGATACCGCAACAGCGGTATAACCGAGTCGTTCAAGTTGCGCCTTGATGACCAGGCGATTGACCGGATGGTCGTCGACGACAAGAACTTGAATTCCCGACGTTTGATATTCGACGTGCAGATGCCGGATATCGGTCTCGGCGGATTGAGTGGCACCGACGACATGTAGACAAAGTGCTTCGACCGCGGAGTACATCAACGGATTGTGGCTGAGCCGACACGTGCCGTCAGCCGCGATCTCGTAGCCCGTTGGAATCGGGTCGACCGTTAGTCCGATAGCTGGCTTGTCGTTATCGATTGCCTCGAGTCGACTTTCGTCGACAAAGTGTATGTCTGCCTGGGAGGCGGCTCCCGCAGGGATGATACCTAGCGGTGTCAAGAGTTCGCGTAACGCTGCGGCTAGCGCCGGGTCGGACAACGCGATATGTGCATGTTTTCCCGCTAGCGGCGTGGAACGAGTCTGCAGCTGTACGTCCAGGTCCAGTTCAACCGTGACTCGAGTGCCGAAACCCGGCGTGCTCTCGATATGAATGGATCCATGCATCAGCTCGACCAAGCGTTTGCAAATGGCCAACCCCAATCCAGTGCCGCCGAAGCGACGTACGATCGAAGTGTCGGCCTGCGTGAAGGGCGCGAACAGGCATTGCAGTTGCGCGGGCGCGATGCCGATGCCCGTGTCATGTACCGTGAAGTGCACACGTTGGCACGCTTCCCGTTGGTCGAGGACGGAGATGCGGATGCCGACCTCGCCGTTTTCCGTGAACTTGATCGCGTTGTTTATCAGATTAATGAGAATCTGGCGAAGGCGCAGACCGTCCACGTTCAATTCGGCGGCAAGTTGGTTACTGACGGAATTACGAACGATAAGGCCCTTATCGTGAGCCAACGTCGAAGCCATGGCGCTGACGCCGTCCACGAGCGCCCGTAGATCAGTCGGTTCCGTCACGATCTCCAGGTGTCCGGCATCTATCTTCGAGAAATCGAGAACGTCATCGAGAATCTGCATCAACGTCATCGCAGATTCCCCGATCATGTGAAGCATCCGTTGCTGCTTTGTGCTCAACGATTCGTGGCGCAACAATTCCAACATCCCTATGATCCCGTTCATCGGCGTGCGGATCTCGTGGCTCATGGTGGCGAGAAATCGCGACTTCGACGCTGCCGCTATTTCAGCCGCTTCTTTCGCACGGGCGAGCTCTTCCCCCTGCGCCTTCGCGTGAGTGACGTCCGACCAGACTCCGCTCCAGAATATCGTGCCGTCTGGCTCCATTTGCGGCGTCGCTTCGGTGTGGATCCATCGCTCGAGGCCATGTGACACACATCGAAAATCGATGGAGATCGGCGTCATGGTAAGCGCCGAGTACTTGACGGCGGATTTAATGAGAGGCCCGTCATCGGGGTGAATCCGCGAGAGCGCCGTAAGCGCATCGGCTTCCATCGTCAGCGCATCCAGATCCCACATGGCACGCGTATTACCACCTACATAAGGAAACCCTAGTGCGCCATCCGGTGTACGGCGAAGTTCGAAGACGACCACTGGAAGATGAGAAGTCACGCGTCTTAAACGTTGATCCAGAGCACGCGCACGTTGTTCTGCGTCGCGAATGGTCGTCACATCGACCAACGTTACCAGAAGGCCACCTGGCTTTCCGCTTGGCAATTGAAACGGATGCATCCAGTACAACCAGGACCGAAGCTTATGGTCGCCGTCCAGCAGGTTGACCTCGGCATGATGGACTCGATTTTGATCTTGGACTTGCTCGCTCATCGTGTGGATTTGCATACTCCATGCGGGCTCCACCGGTAAAGCTTCCAGCGTTGTTCGACCAATCAAGTCCTCACGCTTCACCGAGAATGCGGTTTCATAGGCATGGTTGAGCGCGATATATCGGTTCGCACTATCTTTGGCGGCCAGCGGATACGGCAGTGACTCCATTAGCGCTTCACGAAAGCTAAGCTGGTCTGCCAGCTCATGCTCGACCGCCAGCCGCTGACGGACCTCGTGACGAAGCCGGATGTACGCGATGATAACGATCGCCAATATGACCGCAGCGCCTAGTAACGTAAGCTCGAAGGTTTTCCATGGCAGTCCAGCGGAATAGCGAGGCCAAAGCCATCGGCTTCGAATCCGTTGCTGCTCCATTCTCGGTATCGCAGCAATCGCATTATTAATCAGGGGCAACAGCCTCTCGTAGCGGCGGTTTATTGAAATAGTCAACCGACTGTCGATATTGCCAGGCGATGCGATCTTGAGAGCACCCGGGAAATAGCTCCTGATGTTGAAATCGACGATCGCTGCGTTTCCGAGATACGCGTCGGCGCGTCCCTCCGCTACCTCTTGCATCGCGTGATAGGCGTTCGCGGCCACGGCAATATCGGCGTCTGGCAGTTGGCGCAATACCTTAGCGGGAAGCTCGCTTGGGTCCGAAATAACGATTCGACGGCCAGCGAGATCGACGATGCCTTGCGGCAGCGCGTGGGGACGGGTAACGATGACGTCGGGAAGGGTAATAAACGGAGTGCTGTAGAGCAAGTCGTCGCCGTGCCCCGTCGGTGCATTGACAGGCGCGGCGACATCCACTTCACCTGATTGCGCCAGGGACAAGGTTTCTGCCCACGACTTCGTTTTCACCAGTGCGAAGCGGATGCCAAGGGATTTCGAGATATATGCAAGATAGTCGGCGACGATGCCACTCGGGCGACCATTGGCATCAATGTAGGCGATCGGTGCCCAGTCAGGGTCAATGCCGAGTTTGATCGGAGGCAGCGAAGCGAGCCAGCGTCGCTCATCTGCCGTGAGCGCCAAACCATGGGCCTCGTCAGGAATCTGCGGCGGCGACACCGGGTTTGTCGGCGAAGGTAGCGTCAACCGAAGCGCTGATGCTTCGATATTTTCAACCGTTGCCGAATCGATCAGACTCATAGTCAGGACGACTATGGCAATGATACTGCTCGACCGGGCACTTATCCAAAAGGTGTTCTTCAAAATAACAGATTATGTGGAGTACGTTGCAACGCGCGCCGTATACAGCATTTCAACTCGCCGTGTACCTCATCGCTTTGGGGCATGGATCCTGAGCCGGGAGAACCGTGACGTCCAATAGCGCTTGCAGCGAGGAGGGTAGTGTCAACCGTTGAGCCCGAGATTGGCGACGTACTCGTAGAGTTCCGCATCGCTTTTGAGGCCAAGCTTGCGCTTTGCCGATATCTTGGCCCAGCTGACCGTTTTGATCGTCCGATGGAGAACCTGGCTGACTTCAGCCGGTGATTTACCGCTGCCGAGAAGGCGTAGCACTTCGAGCTCTCGAGGAGTCAAATTAGCAGCACGCCGGCTTTCCGTTTCGGTCAGCCCAAGCTTCGATAGTTCGAACTGCAGCTTGGCACTGATATAGACTGCCCCTCTCAGGGCGGCACGGACGGCAGCGAACAGTTCGGCCCTTTCCGCTCCTTTCTCGACGATGCCCAGCACACCCTCGTTCAACATCGCGCGTAACAGCCCGGCATTTGCCATGTTTGTGAGCACGATGACCGGTAAGGCTGCGTGTTCTCGTCGAATGATCGAGAGCATAGGCAATCCGTCGACACGTCCGGCGTTAGGCATCGAGAAATCGGTAATCACGACATCGCACGCGACGCGTGCCAAGATCGACATCAACTCCCTGGAGTCGCGCGCCTCCCCCACGACCTCGAGGCCGTTCTGCTCGATCAGAACGCGGCAGCCGAGCAGCATGATCGGATGGTCGTCTGCGAGTACAACGCGGCATGCCATTTCAGACTCCCCACTAATTTGTATCGGCCGAGTTTTCCAAATGATATGGGCCGATGTGCGCCAACCAAAAAGCCAGATTACGCCTGTGCGATTCTCGTAAATATCAGAATTGTCTGATTTCGAAAGTGCGCGCATCAATTTATATTGTTTTTTGATCGCGCCATGCCACGCCGGCACTCCTCTTCAAAGGTGGTGGATTTGTACCGGCGGCGAGTGATCTGAGCGACCTGCCGGGGTCCTGGATTACCCGCTGTCGAAATGCAAGCGTGGTTGCCGTCGGGAAAACCGTAACCGCTCACGCTTTAGGCTTGGTCCTGATATTGGGTTGACGTACATCTGAAAGGTCTTCATTCCGGGCGTACCCGCCTCGTGATGTGGGCGCCCTAAAGCCGTGATGGCAATTCCTATGGGAGAAAAGCAATGCCAGTTGTCACCTTGAAGCTGCTGAAAGGCGCGTTTTCGCAAGAGAAGACGCAGCAGATGATGGATGGTGTTACCGACGCGATTGCGGCAATAGCGGGAGAGTATATTCGTCCGCACACGGTCGTCATTGTGGATGAAGTGTCGGACGGTCTCTACTCGTCGGGAGGCCACAAGGTGACGTTGAAGACGATCGACATGCTACGCATGAGAGGCGCCAAATCGTCGAACTAAGGACCTATCCGTGATTTCGTGGGCGGGCATATCATGAGGTGTAGAAGTCATGGATATGCCGCCAATGAAGAAGAAACGAACGGTGGCGTCCCAGGCAGCGGCCCGTGGGCCGCTGCCTGAATAGCCCAAGCAACTGCTGGACCAGTTGGTCAAGGGGCCGATGACGCCTGCCGAGGTGCAGGACCTGATGCTGGCGTTGAACAAGGCGGTCATCGAGCGCGCGATTGGCGCCAAGATGAATCTGCATCTGGGCTACCTGCAGAGCCCGTCCAAGCCGCTGGGCAGGCCAACGAGCGCAACGGCGCTGGCGGCAAAACGGTCATCACCGATCGCGGCCCGGTCCGGGTCGACGTCTCCCGCGATCGCGACGGCAGCTTCGAGCCGATCCTGATTCTCAAGCATGAGCGCCGCTTCGCCGGCTTTGACGAACGCATCATCGCGTTGAACAGGGGCGCGTTCTGCACAAGCATTCCAGATCAATCGCGACCCCATTGGGCAAGCATAGCGACTGACGTGCTTGCGGCGGAGCCGACATCGATGGTGATTCTCCAGGCACCGGCCACGACTCCGTAGGTGCGGCTGCCGGGAGCGTCCTGCTCTTGATGGCTGCCACCATCGTGCTTACTACACTGCTGCGGATGCAAGTCGGGGGCGGATGGGAATCGGCCGACGCCGGACTGCGCTGATTCGTCCTCGGCTGATTTACGGCGGTCGGAACCCACAGCGATACTCGGCACTTCATTCAAATTGACGGAGGGGCGACGCGTCACGTGTCAGCAGAATCGTCGCTCAAATACGGATATGCAGGATATCACCGGTCGTTTCGCACTCCCGCTTACGCCCCCTTTTTCGGATGTGCCGCCGCCGTACGGTCGGTGCCGCAGCACGCGCAAAAAAAGGGGCGGCCCCGGGCCACGCGTGTTCGACTTGTGCTCCCACGGAATCTCGCATGAGCAAGCAAAAGCGTCCGCGGCGGATTTCGGATCCGGCAACGCTGCATGGCTGCGTCAGCGTCCTGCGTCCCGTTCGTTGCGGCGGACGCTTGCCGTTGGCCTTGCGTTCGCGGCGTCGTGCTGCCTTGCGACACATATGCTCGAAAGCGGGCCAGCACATCTATCTCCCGACACCGTTTACCGGGGCGCGATCTCCGGTGTGTCGACGCGGCAATCGGCGCCAGCGCGCGTATCGGCCGCTGATGACGTAGAGGTGGGGGTGGGGTCCCATTCGCACGCGATGTCACGGTACGAGGTATCGCCTCGTGACCCCGTGCGCAACGCTGCCGCCCCGACGGCAGTGGCGAAATCTCACAACCGTAGCGGGCACACCTCGGTGCGAACGGTGCACACGAACGTGCAAGCCAAGGCCGAGCATGGAGCGTCGGTAGAGCGCTTGGCCGAAGGGCTTGACATGACCGACGCTGAATTCGCGCACTGGCTGGAAGCGACGCGGGATCACCCCCTCCGTCGAGAGCCCCTCTCCGAACAGGGCAAGTGGTACTTCGACTCCATCAACCACCCGCGCCTGCTCCCGTATTGACAGTGGACGACGCGTTCACGACCCAGCCGAAATCCTCACGATCCGAAGCCGTTCCGCCAGTGGGCACCCCATAACGCGTGATCGAACAATGCCATTTGATCGGGCGCGACATGCCATCTGCGCTGAGAACGGCGGGCATGAGCCACGTGCACATACCGGACGGGCTGCGCATGTAGGTTACAAACGCATCTAAGCGCCTTTCTCGCGCCATGGTCTTCGCAATGATGCACGATGAATGTGCTTTTTTCGCACCGACGATGAGAATTTTCTAGTCCCTTACGGCGATGTCGAGCGCTATTGTTCAGGCATTGGATTTCGCGCGACCGTAGGTGTCACGATCTCCAGCTTGGGATAGCGTACTGTCGCAGTGACTTGATACCTTCTGTCGTGTCGGAGGTGTCGCCACGACAGTTTTTTGATAGTCATGTTTGGAATTTCCATCGATGAGTTTTATTGATCGAGAGAGCTATTCGAGTTCGTTTTCGTCCGGCATGAATGCAGATGATTTTATTTCGGCACGGAAGATAAATATTGTCGTCGCAGACTCCTATCCGATGATAGTGCAGGGTCTGCGTCACATTTTCTCGAGTGTGGAAAGTATGCAAATCGTCGCCGAGGCGCATACGTTGTCCGGCATGGCGTCGATGTTGAGCACTTGCGAATGTGATGTGTTGATTTGCGATTATGCATTTGGCGACGATCCGGAGCCGGACGGGATGCGAATGCTTGAAACCATCCGCAGAAACCATCCGAACGTGAAGATTATCCTGCTGGCCGAGTTGAGGGATGGACTGTCCGTCCAGCGCGTGATGAAAAAGGGCGTATCGGCATTCGTTGTGAAATCGAGTGACGATTCACTTTCCTTGCCGAAAATCGTCGATAAAGTCATGCGCGGGAAAAGGTATGTGGATCCGGACATTGCGGGAGATATGCTGTGCGATTCGGGTCGGGGTGGTGACAGGCAGGCGCGAACCAATTTATTGTCACCGCGCGAGCTTGATGTGGTACGGCTTCTGTCGCGCGGAATGGCAGTCGGGGAAATCGCGGCAAAGCTCAGTCGAAGTCGGAAAACGATCAGTACGCAAAAGGCAAACGCAATGAAGAAGTTCGGCGTGAAGACCAATGTCGATCTGGTAGACGCCGTGCGGGATATGCTTTGGCGAGGTTAGCTGATTTTTTGATGCGGTTTGGCTATTTCTGAAGATAATTCTTTTCAATGAGAGAGCCGCCCGCACCACCGTTAAATTACGTTTTCGAGCTCGACGTGATTGAAGATCGTAGGAAATTCCCGCTCTTATGCCCCGCTTTTGTAATGATAGCCGTATTACTTTCCTCATGCGGTGGCGATTCTGGGATAGGGAGCAGCGGCTGGGAGGAAAACCACGGCAACGAGATCATCGTCAAGATGCGCCGATCGTCCGGCAGGATGCAACGCTACGGCGCCGTGATGGCACGGGACGTGTGTAACGATGTAGTTGACGGAATGCGATGGGCGGCGGGGGTGCCGGTTACTAGCGCGCTGGAAAATCGACATCCTGCAAAGGTAGTCAACCTGAGCGTCGCATCGGTCGACGCCTGCAGTTGGACATTTCAGGACGCTATCGATGATCTCATGGGGCAGGGCGTGACTGCTGTCGCTGCCGCCAGCAATGATGTCGTTAACGAGATCGATGCATCGCCGGGTTGTCGGGATATGATTTCAGTGACGAAAAGCGACCAGGCCAGTCGTCGCGTGCTCGGCGGCAATACGCATTCACGTGTGACGCTGAGCTCGCCGGGGACGAACATCGGGGCTCTCTCCCATACCGGTACGCGAGTACCGGCCGATGCATCCCACGGCGATATGCATGGCACTAGTCTCGCGGCACCCCAGGTGTCGGGCGTGGTATCGCTGATGTTGACGACCAACCCTTGGTTGACCCCCGCTGAGGTCGCCAGCATTTTGAAGCACACGGCACGTGTTGCGTCAATTGCGTCGGAGACACGATCGCGCAGGGTGATGTCGCCGGGACGTGGCATACACGATGCAGCGGGCTGCTGTATCGACTGCTGCCGCCGAGCGAAATAGCCCGACCTGCTAATGAAAGGGCCGACTTTCATTTTAGAGGTGGCGCTCGTCACAACCACACTATTCACGCTGTGCGGCCATCAACGTGTTGAGTCTGGTGGTCAACTGCTCGACTTGTGCGAAAAACGCCGCCAGTGCTGCCTCCTGGCCCGCCACGCCATCCTCTCGAAGTCGCTCGGATAATAGCTCGCCGGCATCAGCCAGGACGTCCGAGCCGAATAATTTGCTGGCGCCGACGATGCGGTGGATATGCTCGGCCGCCGCCACTGCGTTGCCGCTTTGTATTGCGGCCTGAAGGAAGGCCATATCCTTCGCGGTCTCGGCCAGAAATCCCCGGATCAGCTTGGGCAAGTGCGTGCGTTCTTCAGGCGAGACGGGCGGGGAAAGCCAGCGCATGGCGTCCGTCTGTATCTGGCAAGGCGCCGTCGGCACCCAACGCGCGAGCTGCTCGCGCAGTACCGCCAGCGTGGTGGGTTTGACGAGCAGGCCGTCCATGCCGGCTTCGGCGCACCGAATCGCTTCGTCGGGCAATGCGTTGGCCGTCAACGCAAGAATGGGGATGCGCCGCGATCGGGGCTCCCGCGAGCGGATACGTCTCGCCAGGTCGTACCCGTCCATGTCCGGCATCGCGCAATCGCTGAGCACCAGCGCGATATCGGAATCGTCCAGCGCGTTCAGTGCGTCCGTGCCGTTGGAGACTGCAATGGCGGTATAGCCGAGTCGGGCGAGTTGCGCCTCGATGACGAGCCGATTGATCGGATGGTCGTCTACGACGAGGATTCGAATACCCGACGATGGATATTCAACAGATGGAAGACGGGTATCGGTCCCTGCGAAGCGAGGTGCGGCAGTGGCATGAAGGCACAATGCTTCGACCGCGGCGCATGTCAACGGATTGTGGCTGAGCCGACACGTGCCGTTGGGCGAGATCTCGTAGCCCGTCGGGATGGGTTCGTCGGTCAGGCCGATAACGAGCTTGTCGTCGCGGATTTCGAAGAGCCGGCATTCGTCCACAAAGCGTATGTCTGCCCGCGACGTATCGCCGGTCACGACGACGCCGAGCGGCATCAGGACTTCGCGCAGCGCGGCCGCGAGCGCTATGTCGGATAAGTCGATAGTGGCCTGCTTGCCTGCGACCGGCGTAGACCGAGCCACAAGATGGACGTTCAGGTCGAATTCGACGATGACGTGCGTACCGACACGCGGCGTGCTGTCAATGCGAATGGAGCCCTGCATCAGTTCGACCAGTCGTTTGCAGATGGCCAGCCCCAGACCGGTGCCGCCGAAGCGGCGCGAGATCGACGTGTCGGCCTGTGTGAAAGGCGCGAACAGACATTGCAGTTGCGCCGGGGTGATTCCGATGCCCGTGTCGTGTACCGTGAAGCGAACGCGCTGGCACGCATTGCGGTAGTCGATAATCTCGACGCGTACGCCGACCTCGCCGCTTTCCGTGAACTTGATTGCGTTGCTCATCAGGTTGAATAGAATCTGGCGAAGACGCAGGCCGTCTATCTCGAGTTCAGCGGCGAGTCGGTGGCTGACGAAATTGCGCACGACGAGGCCCTTGTCGTGGGCGAGCGTGGCGGCTACCGCACTGACGCCGTCCAGGAGCGCGCGCAGGTCGGTCGGTTCGGTCACGATTTCCAACTGTCCTGCATCGATTTTCGAGAAGTCCAGAACGTCGTCGAGAATCTGCATCAACGTCATCGCGGATTCCCCGATCATGTGAAGCATGCGCTGCTGCCTGATGCTCAACGACTCGTGTCGCAACAGCTCGAGCATCCCTATGATCCCGTTCATCGGTGTGCGTATCTCGTGGCTCATGGTGGCGAGAAATCTCGCTTTTGATGCCGCGGCCAATTCGGCCGCTTCTTTCGCACGGGCCAGTTCCCTGGCTTGCGCCTTGATGTGAGTGACATCCGACCACACGCCACTCCAGAATATCGTCCCGTCATGCTCGGTTTGGGGTGTCGCTTCCGTGTGAATCCAGCGCTCGCATCCCTGGGAACGGCAGCGAAAATCGATGGAAACCCGCTGCATGGTCCGTGCGGAATGCCTGACAGCCGATTTGATGAGAGGTCGGTCATCGGGATGCACCCGTGAAAGCGCCGTCAGCGCATCGTCTTCCATCGTTTGCGCATCCAGATCCCACATGGCGCGGGTATTGCCTCCGACATAAGGAAAACGGAGCACGCCATCCGGAGTGCGACGCAATTCGAAGACGACTGCCGGAAGATGGGCGGTCACGCGCCTCAATCGTTGATCCAGCGCGCGTGCACGCCGTTCTGCATCACGAATCGTGGTGACATCCACCAACGTGACGAGCAGCCCGCCCGGCTTCCCACTCGGCAATTGAAAGGGATGCATCCAGTACAGCCAGGACCGCTGCTTCTGGTCGCGATCCATCAGATTGACCTCGGCATGATGAGGTTGTTGCTGATCCTGAACTCGCTCGCTCATCGCGTGGATGCTCCGATTCCATTGGGGATCCAGCGGCGACGCGTCGAGCGTCGTTTTACCGATCAGCTCGTCGCGCTTCACCGAGAATGCAGTTTCATAAGCGTGATTGAGCGCGATATATCGGTTCGCGCTATCTTTCGCGGCCAATGGGTATGGAAGGGATTCCATCAGCGCTTCGCGGAAGCTGAGCTGATCGGCCAGTTCACGCTCAACTGCCAATCGCCGGCGAACCTCGCGGCGCAGCCGGACGTATGCAGTGGTAATGGTTGCCAATACGATCGCGGTGCCGAGCAACACAAGCTCGAACGTTTTCCATGGCAGGCCCGCCGAATATCGAGGCCACAGCCATCGGCTTCGAATGCGTTGTTGTTCCCTCTTGGGGATAGCTGCAATCGCGCGGTTGATCAGGGGAATCAGTCGTTCGTAGCGGCGGTTGACTGCAATACTCAGCCGGCTGTCGAGATCGGCCGGCGACGCGATCTTGAGAATGCCAGGGAAATAGTTGCGGATGTTGAAATCGACGATCGCCGCGTTTCCGACATAGGCATCGGCACGTCCTTCTGCCACCGCGCTCATCGCTTGATGAGCGCTCGCGGCCATGACGATTTCCGCCTCGGGCATCTGTTGCCGTACCGTGGCGGGAAGCTCGCTGGGATCCGAGACCGCTATCCGGCGGCCGGCTAGATCGACGATTCCTTGCGGCGACACGTGAGGTCGAGTCACGACCACGTCCGGGAGCGTGATGAACGGGACGCTATAGAGCAAGACCCCGTCGCGGGCGACCGGCGTATTGACCGGTATGGCAGCATCCAGTTCACCCGACTGCGCGCGAGACAAGGTTTCCGCCCACGAATTCGTTTTCACGACAGCAAAGCGAATGCCTAGCGATGCCGAGATATGGCCCAGATAGTCCGCAGCAATGCCGCTCGGGCGATCGTTTGCGTCAAGGTAGGCAATGGGCGCCCATTCCGGGTCCACGCCCAGTTCGATCGGGGGAAGCGAGGCCAGCCAGTTACGGTCTTCCGGCGTAAGCGTCAAGCGCTCGACCGTGCGATGAGTTTGTATCGGCACCGTCGGTTCCTTCGGCCAGGGCACCGCCGACCGAAGCGTCGATTCTCCGACATTTGCAATCGTTACGGACTCGATCGGGCACGTGCTCAGGACCGCGACGACGACAGCCACGCTCAACCGCAAGCTGACCCACAAGCTGTTCTTCAAAATTGACTTACCGTGCGATTGGATGGCGATGCTGCCGCCGATGCGGCACGCACATTTCAGTTGATGGGGGCGCGAATCGAATCGTTCCGGTGGGCATGACGCCTGAACCGGGGCCGTCTGCCACGTCCGACCGCCGTCGCGGCCGGGCAAGCGGCATCAGCCAATGAGTCCGAGATTGACGACATACTCGTACAGTTCGGCATCGCTTTTGAGGCCGAGCTTGCGCTTTGCCGATGTCTTGGCCCAGCTGACGGTCTTGATGGTCCGATGTAGTACCTGGCCGACTTCCGTCGGCGATTTGCCGCTGGCAAGAAGGCGCAGCACCTCCAACTCGCGGGGCGTCAAATTCGCGGCCCGCTGGCTTTCCATCTCGGTCAGTCCGAGTTTCGTCAATTCGCGCTGCAGTCTGGCACTGATGTAGATCGCGCCTCGCAGCGCAGTGCGAACGGCAGCGAACAGTTCACTTTTTTCCGCTCCCTTTTCCACGATGCCCAGTACGCCTTCGTTCAACATTGCACGCAACAAACCGGCATTCGCCATATTCGTGAGCACGATGACCGGTAAGGCGCCGTGATCCCGTCGAAGGGTCGACAGCATTGCGAGTCCATCGGCGCGTCCGGTGTTGGGCATCGAGAAATCCGTGATGACGATATCGCAGGCGACGTGGGCCAGGATTGACATCAACTCGCTCGAGTCGCGCGCCTCTCCCACGACCTCCATGCCATTCTGCTCAATCAGAAGACGGCAACCGAGCAACATGATGGGATGGTCGTCTGCGAGCACAACGCGCCAAGCCATTTCAGAATCTCCGAAATTAATTTCGGCAAATTTTAGCAAGTGATAGACCGCTTATGCTCATCAAAGAATAAAACCAGAATGCGCCTACGCACTTGGATTGAAAATAAGCATTGGCTGATATGTAAAATGGACGCTTTGCCTTATAGTCTTATCGGGATTTATCAGGTTTGTATTTGCCTTCTACTAGTAAATTTTTGGGCGGTTTTTTGGTGAGTATGGCGGTAATTAGAATGCTAATCGTTACAGCTCTTTTTTGGGGTGTTTCGGTACCGGGCGACGTTGCAAATGGCATCGAGGATGAAGCCGAGTAGATTCGAGAAGTCGGATGCAAGGAGGAGGAATGAGAAGCGCTTGGGTGGACGGTAAGGCAGTGATCGTGGAGGTGGGTTCCAGTGATTACCGACATATCGAGTCGGCGGCGCGGAAGCTCGGGTATACAGTGCAGGAATTTCTGCTGCTGAGTGCGTCTCTGATTGCTTCTGTCGTGCATGGACAGGGGGCCGCCCAGGATTGAAGCGGTGCGGCGTAATCGGACGGGTCCGGTATCGTGCGGACCACACGGGAGTGACGTTGACCTGCTCCCCGCGTTTAGTACGGTGACGGTGTAGAGTCCGTTCCAGAGAGGAACGGCAATGAAAAAGCGATTCACCGAAGAACAGATCATCGGCATCTTGAAGGAAGCCGAGGCTGGCTTGAAG
>NZ_JACFYV010000179.1:0-13930 GCF_016759955.1 Burkholderia sp. KCJ3K979 | reverse complement strand
CCGTCAGCCGCGTCTCCGATGAAGCGAACCGCGGCTGACGGCGCGCCGGGGCCGCGTTTAACCGACCTGCTCGAGTTCTTCCTGCACGGCGAGCCAGTCCGCCTCGACCGTTTCGAGCCGGGTATTGACCTCGCCGAGCTTGCGGATCGCGTCGGTCAGTTCCGTCTTGCGCGCGGCTTCGTAGCTCGCCGGATCGGCGACGAACGCGTCGAGGCGCGCCTTTTCGGCGTGCAGTGCTTCCATTTCCTTCTCGAGCTTCGTGATGCGGTTCTGCAGCGGCTTCTTCAACTGGGACAGCCGTTGGCGTTCCTCGGCCGCCTGACGCTTCTGATCCTTGCGGTTGACGCCCGGATCGGCGCCCGCGGCCGCCGCGCTGTCGGCCTTCGCGGCCGCGCGCTGCTCGGCCGCGTGCTGCAGCAGCCAGTCGCGGTAGTCGTCGAGGTCGCCGTCGAACGGCTGCAGCCGGTGCTTCGCGACCAGCATGAACTGGTCGGTCGTCGCGCGCAGCAGGTGACGATCGTGCGACACGAGGATCAGCGTGCCTTCGAATTGCGCGAGCGCCATCGTTAGCGCGTGGCGCGTTTCGAGGTCGAGGTGGTTCGTCGGTTCGTCGAGCAGCAGCAGGTTCGGCTTCTGCCAGATGATCAGCGCCAGCGCGAGACGGGCTTTTTCGCCGCCCGAGAACGGCCCGACCGGGCTGGTCGCCATGTCGCCCGAGAAATTGAAGCCGCCGAGGAAGTCGCGCAGTTCCTGCTCGCGCGTGTCGGGCGCAAGCCGTGCCAGATGCGCGAGCGGCGAATCGTCTTCGCGCAGCGTTTCGAGCTGGTGCTGCGCGAAATAGCCGATCGTCAGCCCCTTGCCGTCGCGCACGTGCCCCGACAGCGGCGCGAGCGTGCCGGCCAGCGTCTTGATCAGTGTCGACTTGCCCTGGCCGTTGGCACCCAACAGGCCGATACGCTGGCCGTTCTGGATCGACAGCGCGACGCGCTCGACGATCGGGATGTCCGTTCCGTCGTCGGCGTGATAGCCGCAGCGGACGTCCTCCATCACCATCATCGGGTTCGGCGCGGCATCGGGCGTGCGGAATTCGAACGTGAACGGCGACGCGATGTGCGCGGGCGCGATCAGCTCCATCTTCTCGAGCGCCTTCATCCGGCTTTGCGCCTGCTTGGCCTTGGTCGCCTTGGCCTTGAAGCGGTCGACGAAGCTCTGCAGATGCTCGATCGTCTTCTGCTGCTTCTCGTACGCGCTTTGCTGCAGCGCCAGTTGCTGCGCGCGCAGCACCTCGAACTGCGAGTAATTGCCGCCGTAGCGCTTCACCTGGCGGCTTTCCAGATGCAGCGTGACGTTGCAGATCGAGTCGAGGAATTCGCGGTCGTGCGAAATCACGACGAGCGTGCCGGGGTAGCGATGCAGCCAGTCTTCGAGCCAGACGATCGCGTCGAGGTCGAGGTGGTTCGTCGGTTCGTCGAGCAGCAGCAGGTCGGAGCGGCACATCAGCGCCTGCGCGAGGTTCAGGCGCATGCGCCAGCCGCCGGAGAAGCTCGCGACGGATTCGCGCGTTTGCGCGAGCGTGAAGCCCAGGCCGAGCAGCAGCGCTTCGGCGCGGGCCGGCGCGGTGTAGCCGTCGGCATCGGCGAATGCCGCGTGCGCGTCGGCTTCGGCGGCGCCGTCGTGTGCGGCCGACGCGGCGGCGATGCGGGCCTCGATCTCGCGCAGCGCGGTATCGCCGTCGAGCGTGTAGTCGAGCGCCGAGCGGTCGACCGCGGGCGTTTCCTGCGACACGTGGGCGATCCGCCACGACGGCGGCATCGAGAAATCGCCTCCGTCGGAATGCAGCTCGCCGCGCAGGACGGAAAACAGCGTCGACTTGCCGGCGCCGTTCGCGCCGATCAGGCCGGCTTTCTCGCCGGGATTGAGCACGAACGAGGTCGACTCGAACAGCGGCTTGGTGCCGCGCGCAAGGCTGAACTGATTGAAACGGATCACGGCGGAAATGACTGGCCAAAACCGCTATTCTAGACCGCGCGTCGGTTGCGCCGGGCATCGGCCGTTCGGCGGATGCCGCAACGGCGCAATTTCGCCTAGACTCCACGTCGATCGGTTTCGTAAAAGGAGTGCCCGATGTCCACCCTGTATTCGTTCAGCGCAGAGACGCTCGCCGGCGCGCCGGTATCGCTCGACGCGTATCGCGGCAAGGTGCTGCTGATCGTCAATACCGCGAGCGAGTGCGGTTTCACGCCGCAGTACGCGGGTCTGCAGAAGCTGTACGACCAGTACGCGGCGCGCGGTTTCTTCGTACTCGGCTTCCCGTGCAACCAGTTCGGCAAGCAGGAGCCGGGCGACGCCGCGCAGATCGGGGCATTCTGCGAGCGCAACTACGGCGTCACGTTCCCGATGTTCGCGAAGATCGACGTGAAGGGCGACCATGCGCATCCGCTGTATCGCTACCTGACCGACGAGGCGCCCGGCATTCTCGGCCTCAAGGCGATCAAGTGGAATTTCACGAAATTCCTGATCGACCGCGAAGGGCGCATCGTCAAGCGCTACGCGCCGTCCACCAAGCCCGATGAAATCGCCGCGGACATCGACAAGCTGCTGTGACGGCGATGCGCGGCGTGGGCCGCGCCGGTGCAGATCGTGCGTGTGCCGCCGTTACAGGATCGGCGCGAACAACCGCGCGACGTGCATCGCGATGCGCCGCCAGGCAGGCGACTGCCGGTATTCGTCCGCATTCACTTCGTACGCCTGCGCGAAGTCGGCATCGAGCATCGTCTCGACTTCGCCGGCGAACGCGCGATCGACGGTCATGACCATGACCTCGAAATTGAGGCGGAACGAACGGTTATCGAGATTCGCGCTGCCGACCGCCGCCGCGATGCGGTCGATCAGCACGACCTTCTGGTGCAGGAAGCCGGGCCGGTAGCGGAACACTTTCACGCCCGCATCGACGAGGTCGCGCGCGTAAAGCTTGGACGCCTCGAACACGACGTAGTGATCGCGCCGGCTAGGGATCAGGATGCGTACGTCGACGCCGCGCATCACGGCGAGTTTCAGCGCGGAGACCACGGCTTCGTCGGGAACGAGGTACGGCGTGGTGATCCAGACCCGCTCGCGGGCGGCGTTGATCGATTCGACGAAGAACAGCGAGCCGGTTTCCTGCTTGTCGGCCGGCCCCATCGGCACCGCGAGGCAATGCATGCCGTCGCCGGGCTGCGCGGGCGGCGGCAGCGCGATGGGCGGCAGTTTCTGCGTCGCCCAGTGCCAGTCTTCGGCGAACACGTACTGGATGCTCGCCACCACGGGGCCGCGGATCTCGATGTGGGTGTCGCGCCATGGCGACAGGCGCGGCTTCGCGCCGAGATATTCGACACCGACGTTGTGGCCGCCGACGAACGCGCGATTGCCGTCGACGACGACGATCTTGCGATGGTTGCGGAAGTTCAGCTGGAAGCGGTTGACGAATTTCCGGTTGGTCGCGAACGGATGGACTTCCACACCGCCCCGGCGCAATGCGTCGACGTAGCTGTGCGGCAGGTCGAAGCTGCCGATGCTGTCGTACAGCAGGCAGCAGCGTACGCCGGCGGCCGCGCGCGCGAGCAGCGCGTCGCGCAGCATCCGGCCGAGCGCATCGTCGCGCACGATGAAGAACTGGACGAGCACGTAGTCGCGCGCGGCGTCGATCGCCGACAGGATGGCCGAGAACGTCGCGTCGCCGTTCACGAGCGTGCGTACCGAATTGCCGCCGAGGAACGGCATGCCGCCGAGCCGCGTGAGCGCGAGCACGGCAGCCTGCCCCAGCGCGTCGGCGGCCGGCCCGTCGGTCGCATCGGTCGCGCGCCACGGCGCACGCGGTGTGTGTGTGCGCAACATTTCCAGCTCGTGGCGCCGGGCGTCGACGTAGCCGGAGAATTTGCTGCGGCCGAGGAACAGGTATGGAACGAGCGTCAGGTACGGCATGGCCGTGAGCGAGACGGCCCACGCGATCGCGCCTTGCGACGTGCGCGTGTTCATGATCGCGTGGCACGCCGCGACGATCCCGAGCACATGGATGGTCAGGATCAGGGTGCCGAGATGTAGCCAGTCGAGGGTCATGGGCGCGTAAAGGACTCCCGAGCGGACTCCCGAGGGGATTCCGCAGGTCGTGCGGCCGGGCGGCCGCCTACGCGCATCTTACCCAACCGTGCGGCGCAACGGTGTGCCGCACGGCGGGTGGGCCGGCAACGCTCAGGCCTTGCGCGGCAGGTCGGACGCCTGGATCAGGAACACGGCGTCATCGCCCGCGCTGGTGGGCAGCCACGTGAGCTCGAGGCCGCCGAACGCCGCTTCGACGTGCTCGCGCTCGTTGCCGATCTCGACGACGAGCACGCCGTCGTCATGCAGCCAGCGGTGCGCTTCGGCGACGATGCGTCGCACGATGTCCATCCCGTCGTCGCCGCCGGCGAGCGCCATCTCCGGTTCGTGCCGATATTCGGGCGGCAGCGCGGCCATCGACGCGGCATTCACGTACGGCGGGTTCGTCAGGATCACGTCGTAGCGCGAGTCGGGATCGGTGCGGAACGCGGGCAGCGGTGCGTAGAGGTCGCCGCGGTGCAGCCCGATCCGGTCCTCGAGGCCGTAGTCGCGCACGTTGATTTCCGCGACTTCGAGCGCCTTGTCCGACAGGTCGACCGCGTCGATCTCGGCGTTCGGGAACGCGCTTGCCGCGAGGATCGCGAGGCAGCCGGAGCCGGTGCACAGTTCGAGCACCGCGCCGACCTGCTCGGGATCGGCGACATACGGCTGCAGCCCGTCGTCGAGCAGTTCGCCGATGAACGAGCGCGGCACGATCACGCGTTCGTCGACGTAGAAGCGGTGGCCGTGCATCCACGCTTCATGCGTGAGGTACGCGGCCGGCACGCGGTCGGCCGCGCGTCGTTCGATCACCGCGAGCACGGCCGCGATTTCGTCGGGCAAGAGGCGCGCGTCCATGAACGGCTCGAGCGTGTCGAGCGGCAGGTCGAGCGTATGCAGCACGAGGTAGGCCGCTTCGTCGTACGCGTTGTCGGAACCGTGACCGAACGCGAGCTTCGCTTTCGAGAAGCGCGTGACCGCGTAGCGCAGCAGGTCGCGGACTGTGGCAAAAGGTGTCGTCATGCGAGGCTCCGTCAGGCGATCAGTTGTTCGAGCACGCGTCGGTACACGTTCTTCAGCGGGTCGACGAAGCGCACTTCGATGTGCTCGTCGATCTTGTGGATGCTGCCGTTCGGCGGGCCGAACTCGATCACCTGCGGGCAGATGCGCGCAATGAAGCGGCCGTCCGACGTGCCGCCCGTCGTCGACAGCTCGGTCGTGATACCGGTCTCGGTGCGGATCGCGTGTTCCAGCGCGCCCGACAGTTCACCGCGCGGCGTGAGGAACGGCAGGCCGCTCACCGACCACTTCAGCGTGTATTCGAGGCCGTGCTTGTCGAGGATCGCGTGCACGCGGGCCTGCAGGCCTTCGACGGTGCTCGCGGTCGAGAAGCGGAAGTTGAACAGCAGGTCGGCGTGGCCCGGGATCACGTTGGTCGCGCCGGTGCCAGCGTGCAGGTTCGACACCTGCCAGGTGGTCGGCGGGAAGTATTCGTTGCCGGCGTCCCATTGCTCGGCGGCGAGCTCGGCGAGCGCCGGCGCGAGCAGGTGGATCGGGTTCTTCGCGAGGTGCGGATAGGCAATGTGGCCTTGCACGCCCTTGATGACCAGTTCGCCGGACATCGACCCGCGGCGGCCGTTCTTGACGACGTCGCCGAGCTCGGCGGTCGACGTCGGCTCGCCGACGATGCAGTAGTCGAGCCGCTCGCCGCGTTCCTGCAGCAGCTCGACGACCTTCACGGTGCCGTCGGTGGCCGGGCCTTCCTCGTCGCTCGTGATCAGGAACGCGATCGCGCCGCGGTGGTCCGGATGCGCCGCGACGAATTCCTCGGAGGCGACGACGAACGCCGCGAGCGACGTCTTCATGTCGGCCGCGCCGCGGCCGTACAGCTTGCCGTCGCGATGGGCGGGGACGAACGGCGGCGAGGTCCACTGTTCGAGCGGGCCGGTCGGCACGACGTCGGTATGGCCCGCGAACGCGAGCAGCTTGCCGTCGCGGCCGTCGGTGCCGCGCTTGACGGCCCACAGGTTGGTCACGCCGTGCGACGCGATGGTCTCGCATTCGAAGCCGAGCGCGGCGAGGCGCTCGGTCATGATCTGCTGGCAGTGCTGGTCGTCGGGCGTCACGGACGCGCGGGCGATCAGCTGTTCGGTAAGGGCTAGGGTGGCGGACATGGTTCGGACCACTTTCGATAAAAAATGCCGGCGCGGTGGCCGGCAGCGACAGGGCGTCGGGCGGCGCCCGTGGGCGCAGCGCGGGCGACCCTATGCGGCAAACAACGCCGCGTATTGATCGGCCACGAAGCCGAGCGATTTCACGCGGCCGTTGACGACGAGCACGGGGCGCTTGATGACCGACGGCTTGTGGATCATCAGCGCGACCGCGCCGGTCTTCGTTTCGGCAGCCGCCTTCATCGCGTCGTCGAGGCCGCGCCACGTGGTGCCGCGCTTGTTCACGAGCGCGTCGAGCGACACGTCCTTCAGCCAGTCTTCGATCAGCGGCGCGCTGACGCCGAGCTTCTTGAAATCGTGGAACTCGAATTCGACGCCGTGATCGTCGAGCCACACGCGGGCCTTCTTCACGGTGTCGCAGTTCGGAATGCCGTAGACGACCACGGTGTGCGGCTTTGCCATCAGTCGCCTCGCAGCAGCTCGTTCAGGCCGACCTTCGCACGCGTCTTCGCGTCGACCTTCTTGACGATCACCGCGCAGTACAGGCTGTGCGAACCGTCCTTCGACGGCAGGTTGCCGGCGACGACGACCGAGCCGGCCGGGATGCGGCCGTAGCTGACTTCGCCCGTCTCGCGATCGTAGATCTTCGTGCTCTGGCCGAGGTACACGCCCATCGAGATCACCGAGTTTTCCTCGACGATCACGCCTTCGACGACTTCCGAGCGCGCGCCGATGAAGCAGTTGTCTTCGATGATGACCGGATTCGCCTGCAGCGGCTCGAGCACGCCGCCGATACCGACGCCGCCCGACAGGTGCACGTTCTTGCCGATCTGCGCGCACGAACCGACCGTGGCCCACGTGTCGACCATCGTGCCTTCGTCGACGTACGCGCCGATGTTGGTGTACGACGGCATCAGCACGACGTTCTTCGCGATGAACGAGCCGCGGCGCGCGATGGCCGGCGGGACGACGCGGAAGCCGCCCGCGGCGAAGTCTTCGGCCGTGTAGTTCGCGAACTTCGACGGCACCTTGTCGTAGAACTGCGAGTAGCCGCCGGCCGGCATCGGCGCGTTGTCCTCCAGGCGGAACGACAGCAGCACGGCCTTCTTCAGCCACTGGTGGACCGTCCAGTTGCCGTCGATTTTCTCGGCGACGCGCAGTGCACCCTTGTCGAGCTGCTCGATCGCGTGAGCGACGGCTTCGCGGACGTCCGCGGGCGCGGCCTTCGGCGACAGCTCGGCGCGGTTTTCCCAGGCGGTATCGATGATTTGCTGAAGTTGTTGCGACATGTTCGTTTTCGCAGGAGATGGATGGAATTGATCGGGATGGACGTCTTACCGCGCGAGAGCGCGGCAGAAATCGACGATGCGTTGCGCGCCCTCGACGCATTCGGGGGTGCCCGCGACGAGCGCGATCCGGATGAAATCGCGGCCCGGGTTCGTGCCGTGCGCATCGCGCGCGAGGTACGAGCCGGGCAGAACCGTCACATTATAGTCGGCGTACAGGCGGCGGGCGAACTCGGTGTCCGACAGGCCGGTACGCGACACATTGGCCCACAGGTAGAACGCGGCGTCGGGCAGCTTCACGTCGATCACGTCGGCGAGCATCGGCGTGACCGTATTGAACTTCTGCAGGTACAGCGCGCGGTTCTCGCGCACGTGCGCCTCGTCGTTCCACGCCGCGATGCTCGCGTGCTGCCAGACCGGCGACAGCGCGGCGCCGTGGTACGTACGGTACAGCAGGAATTTCTTGAGCAGCGCGGCGTCGCCGGCGACGAAGCCCGAGCGCATGCCCGGCACGTTCGAGCGCTTCGACAGGCTCGACAGCATCACGAGCCGCTCGAAGCCGCGGCCGAGGCGGTGCGCGGCCTCGAGGCCGCCGAGCGGCGGCGCCGCTTCGTCGAAATAGATTTCGGAATAGCACTCGTCGGACGCGATCACGAAACCGTGGCGGTCCGACAGTGCGAACAGCTCGCGCCAGTCGTCGAGCGTCAGCACGGCACCCGTCGGGTTGCCGGGCGAGCACACGTACAGCAACTGCGTGCGCGCCCACACGTCATCGGGCACGGCCGCGTAGTCGCACGCGAAGTTGCGGGCCGGGTCGCTGTTCGCGAAATAGGGTTCGGCACCGGCGAGCAGTGCCGCGCCTTCGTAAATTTGATAGAAAGGATTCGGACAGAGTACGATCGCCTTCTTGCCGTCCGCGGACGGCCGTGCATCGATCACCGTCTGCGCGAGCGAGAACAGCGCTTCGCGCGAGCCCGATACCGGCAGCACCTGCGTGGCCGGATCGATCGCCGGCAGCCCGTAGCGGCGCTCGAGCCAGTGCGCGATCGACGTGCGCAGCGCGTCCGAGCCGGCCGTGGCCGGGTACGACGCGAGCCCGTCGAGCGCGGCCACCACGGCGTCGCGGATCAGCGCCGGCGTCGCGTGTTTGGGCTCGCCGATGCCGAAGCTGATCGGTTTGAGGTCGCCGGAAGGCGTCACGTCCTTGAACAGGGCGCGCAGCTTTTCGAAGGGATAGGGCTGGAGCGAGTCGAGTCGAGGGTTCACGGGCGAAGCGGCCATCGCGGCCGGTTGGAGCGAAAGAAGCGGCGGGCGCGCCGCGCGGCTGCGAACGGGCGCCGGGGCGCGCGGCTCGCAACGGACGATTATAGCGTGACGCAATGCGGTCACGGCCTGCCGGAACGGCGGCCGGGCCGGTCGAATAAAGGGTATCGAACCAAATGAACAACGCGGTACGCGGCAGCCTGCCGACGCTGGCCATCCTGATCGGCGCGTCGGTATGGGGCCTGATCTGGTATCCGCTGCGGATCCTCGCGTCGCTCGGCGTGACGGGCACGCTGGCCAGCGCGCTGACGAGTCTCGTCGCCTTCCTGTTCGTGATCGTCGCGCGGCACCGCACGATCGCGACGCTGCGCTGGCACTGGGTGCTGCCGGGCATCGCGGTGACGGCCGGCGTGACGAATCTCGGGTTCGTATGGGGCACGATCCACGGCGAGGTGCTGCGCGTGATGCTGCTGTTCTACCTGACGCCGGCCTGGACCGCGATCTACGCGCACTTCCTGCTGCGCGAGCGGCTGACCTGGGCCGGCGCGGGGCTCGCGGCGCTGTCGATCGGCGGCGCGATGCTGATGCTGTGGTCGCCGGCGCTCGGTTTGCCGCTGCCCGCCAACCCGGCCGAATGGGCCGGCCTCGCGGCCGGGCTGAGCTTCGCGATGAGCAACGTGCTGGTGATCAAGGCGAGCCGCGAGCTGCCGGACATGCGCGCGGAAATGCGCACCGCGACGCTCTTCGGCGGCGCGGCCGTGTTCGGCGCGATCGCGTCGCTGTTCGAAGGGCTGCCGGCCGCGCCGGCGAGCGGCCAACTGGGCGTGGCCGCGCTGATCATCGCGGCGATCGGCGTGACGATGGCGTCGAACAACCTGCTCGTCCAGTACGGTCTCGCGCGCGTGCCGGCGAACCGCGCGTCGATCATCATGCTGTTCGAGATCGTGATCACCGCGCTGTCGGCGTGGGTGTTCGCGAACGAGCTGCCGAGCGCGCGCGAGTGGGCGGGCGGCGCGTGCATCGTGCTCGCGACGTTGCTGTCGAGCCGGGTCCATCGTGCCGCGCCGGCACCGGACAAACCCGGCGACGGTCGGGACGGCACACGCGCGATGGTATGATGGAAGCCGTTTGCGGGGCCCAACGCTGGATGCGCGCGGCCCCGTTTTTGAATTCCGGGGCGCGTGGCGCGCAGGGGCTCTCCGGCCCCGCGCCGTGCGGCCCCGTCCGTTTCACACCTTCTTCACATCCGATACCGCCGTGCGTCTGAGCTCGATCAAACTCGCTGGCTTCAAATCCTTCGTCGATCCCACGCATTTCCAGGTTCCGGGCCAGCTTGTCGGCGTGGTCGGCCCGAACGGATGCGGCAAGTCCAACATCATCGATGCCGTGCGCTGGGTGCTCGGCGAGTCGCGCGCCTCCGAGCTGCGCGGCGAATCGATGCAGGACGTGATCTTCAACGGTTCGACCGCCCGCAAGCCCGGCAGCCGGGCCAGCGTCGAACTGATCTTCGACAACTCCGACGGCCGCGCGGCCGGGCAGTGGGGCCAGTACGGCGAAATCGCCGTGAAGCGCGTGCTGACGCGCGACGGCACGTCGAGCTACTACATCAACAACCTGCCGGCGCGCCGCCGCGACATCCAGGACATCTTCCTCGGCACCGGCCTCGGGCCGCGTGCATACGCGATCATCGGGCAGGGCATGATCGCGCGGATCATCGAGGCGAAGCCGGAAGAGCTGCGCGTGTTCCTCGAGGAAGCCGCCGGCGTGTCGAAGTACAAGGAACGTCGCCGCGAAACCGAGAACCGCCTGCACGACACGCGCGAGAACCTGACGCGCGTCGAGGACATCGTCCGCGAACTCGGCGCGAACCTCGAAAAGCTCGAGGCGCAGGCGGTGGTCGCGACCAAGTACAAGGAACTCGTCGCCGACGGCGAGGAGAAGCAGCGCCTGTTGTGGCTGCTGCGCAAGAACGAGGCCGCCGGCGAGCAGCAGAAGCAGCAGCGCGCGATCGAGCAGGCGCAGATCGACCTCGAGGCGCAGACGGCGAAACTGCGCGAAGTCGAGGCGCAACTCGAGACGCTGCGGGTCGCGCACTATTCGGCGAGCGACGCGATGCAGGGCGCGCAGGGTGCGCTCTACGAGGCGAACGCCGAGGTGAGCCGCCTCGAAGCCGAGATCAAGTTCATCGTCGAATCGCGCAACCGCGTGCAGGCGCAGATCGCCGCGCTGAATGCGCAGCGCGAGCAGTGGCGCGCGCAGGCCGAGAAGTCGCAGGACGAGCTCGAGGAAGCCGAAGAGGCGCGCGCGATGGCCGACGAGAAGGCCGCGCTCGCCGAAGACAACGCGGCCGCGAAGCACGATGCGCTGCCGGCGCTCGAAGCGAAGTGGCGCGACGCGCAGGCGCAGCTCAACGACGAGCGCGCGCGGATCGCGCAGACCGAGCAGTCGCTGAAGCTCGAGGCCGCGCACCAGCGCAACGCCGATCAGCAGCTCCAGCAGCTTCAGCAGCGTCACGAGCGCCTGAAGAGTGAAGCGGGCGGGCTCGACGCGCCGGACGAGACGCAGCTCGAAGAGCTGCGCATGCAGCTGGCCGAGCAGGAAGAGATTCTCGCTGAAGCGCAGGCCCGCCTCGCCGACGCGCAGGAAACGGTGCCGCGCCTCGACGGCGAGCGCCGCGCCGCGCAGGAGCGCGTGCAGGCCGAAGCCGCGCAGATCCACCAGCTCGAAGCGCGCCTCGCCGCGCTGAAGCAGTTGCAGGAAAACGTGCAGACCGAAGGCAAGGTGCAACCGTGGCTCGACAAGCACGAGCTCGGCGCGCTGCCGCGTCTGTGGAAGAAGCTGCACGTCGAGGCCGGCTGGGAAGCGGCGCTCGAGGCCGTGCTGCGCGAGCGTCTCGCCGCGCTCGAAGTATCGAATCTCGACTGGGTGAAGGCATTCGCGACCGATGCGCCGCCCGCGAAGCTCGCGTTCTACGCGCCGCCCGCGGCCGGCGAGCCGCCCGCCGCGGTGGCCGGGCTGCGGCCGGTGCTGTCGCTGGTGCGCATCGACGACGCGGGCATCCGCGCGGTGCTGAACGACTGGCTCGGCAACGTCTACGTGGCCGACGACGTCGCGCAGGCGCTCGCGACGCGCGCGCAGTTGCCGGCAGGCGGCGCGTTCGTCGTCAAGGCCGGCCATATCGTCACGCGCGTTGGCGTGCAGCTGTACGCCGCCGATTCGGAGCAGGCCGGGATGCTGGCCCGCCAGCAGGAAATCGAAAACCTGGCGCGCCAGGTGCGGGCGCAGGCGCTGCTCGCCGACGAGGCGCGCACGGCTGCCGTGCGGGCGGAAGCGGCGCACACGCAGGCCACGCAGGCGCTCGGCGACGTGCGCGCGCAGGCGGAACGCGCGACGCAGCGCGTGCATGCGCTGCAGATGGACGTGCTCAAGCTCGCCCAGGCGCACGAACGCTATACGCAGCGCAGCACGCAGATCCGCGAGGAACTCGAGGAAATCGGCGCGCAGATCGAAGAGCAGCGCGCATTGCGCGCGGAGTCGGAAGCGAATTTCGAGCGCTTCGACGGCGAGCTCGCCGAACTGCAGGCGCGCTTCGAGGACAACCAGCTCGCGTTCGAGTCGCTCGACGAATCGCTGACGCAGGCGCGTCAGGAAGCGCGCGACCTGGAGCGCGGCGCGAACGACGCGCGCTTCGCCGCCCGCAACGCGGTGACCCGGATCGACGAGCTCAAGCGCACGATCCAGGTCGCGCACGAACAGAGCGAGCGCGTCGCCGCGTCGCTGGAAGACGCGCGCGCCGAACTCGAGACGATCAACGAGCAGACCGCGCACACGGGCCTGCAGGACGCGCTCGAAATTCGCGCGGCGAAGGAAGAAGCGCTGCAGGCCGCGCGGATCGAGCTCGACGACCTGACCGCGAAGCTGCGCGCGTCGGACGAGCAGCGGCTCGTCGCCGAGCGTTCGCTGCAGCCGCTGCGCGACCGCATCACCGAACTGCAGCTGAAGGAGCAGGCCGCGCGCCTGGCCGTCGAGCAGTTCGCCGAGCAGCTCGCAGCCGCCGAGGTCGACGAAACCGCGCTGGCCGCGAAGTTGACGCCGGATCTCAAGCCGTCGTACCTGCAGGGCGAAGTCACGCGCCTGAACAACGCGATCAACGCGCTTGGCCCGGTGAACATGGCCGCGCTCGACGAGCTGAAGGCCGCGAGCGAGCGCAAGGTGTTCCTCGACGCGCAATCGGCCGACCTGATCGACGCGATCACGACGCTCGAGGACGCGATCCACAAGATCGACCAGGAAACCCGCACGCTGCTGCAGGGCACCTTCGACGAGGTCAACCGTCATTTCAGCGACCTGTTCCCGCGCCTGTTCGGCGGCGGCCAGGCGAAGCTGATCATGACGGGCGACGAGATTCTCGATGCCGGCGTGCAGGTGATGGCGCAGCCGCCGGGCAAGAAGAACGCGACGATTCACCTGCTGTCGGGCGGCGAGAAGGCGCTGACCGCGACCGCGCTCGTGTTCGCGATGTTCCAGCTGAACCCGGCGCCGTTCTGTCTGCTCGACGAGGTCGACGCGCCGCTGGACGACGCGAACACCGAGCGTTTCGCGAATCTCGTGCGCGCGATGTCCGACAAGACGCAGTTCCTGTTCATCTCGCACAACAAGATCGCGATGGAAATGGCGCAGCAGCTGATCGGCGTGACGATGCAGGAGCAGGGCGTGTCGCGGATCGTGGCGGTGGACATGGAAACCGCCGCGGGTTTTGCCCAGAATTGACGTTTGACGAAACCGGACCGCGTTCGCGCGGCGCACGAGCGCCCGTTCGCGGTCCCGACGAAAAAGAATTGCTGATGGAGCGTGCATGGACGAGTTGACACTCGGTTTGATCGGCGCGGGCGCCGTCGTGGTGGGCGGCGTCGTGGTCTACAACGCATGGCAGGGCGCGAAAGTGCGGCGCAGGATGCCGCGCCCGATGCCGGAGGAAGCGGCCGAGGCGATGAACCGCCCCGAGCGCGACGAAGAGTTGCCGTTCATCGAACCGGTGCGTCAGCCGGTGCGCCGCGAGCCCGCGGCACCGGTCGCGGCGGCGCCGGCGGCTGCGGC
>NZ_JACFYV010000178.1:0-14455 GCF_016759955.1 Burkholderia sp. KCJ3K979 | reverse complement strand
TGCGCGCGGGCCTCTGCCGGACGGCCAAAATCGCGCCGCCGGCACGTCTGACAGACCGGCATATCGCGGATTCGACTTATAATCCGCCGCATCACCCAATTCCATCATCATGTCGTCGTCCACCGCCTCCCCCACCCTCAGCGCCGCCCACCTGCTCGCCCCGATCACCAGCGACATGGAGCAGGTGAATCGCGTTATCCGGCAAAGCCTCGCGTCCGACGTGCTGCTGATCAACCAGATCGCCGAGTACATCATCGGCGCGGGCGGCAAGCGGCTGCGTCCGGCGTTGCTGCTGCTCGTCGCCGGCGCGCTCGGCGAAACGTCGCACCAGCGGCACGTGCTGGCCGCCGTCGTCGAGTTCATCCACACGGCCACGCTGCTGCATGACGACGTCGTCGACGAATCCGAACTGCGCCGCGGCCGCCAGACCGCCAATGCGCTGTTCGGCAACGCGGCGAGCGTGCTGGTAGGCGATTACCTCTACTCGCGCTCGTTCGAGATGATGGTCGGCGTCGGCAAGATGCGCGTGATGGAGATCCTGTCCGAAGCGACGACGATCATTTCCGAAGGCGAGGTGCTGCAGCTCCTCAACATGCACGACGCGGACGTCGACGAAACGCGCTACATGCAGGTGATCCGCTACAAGACGGCGAAGCTGTTCGAGGCGTCGGCGCGCCTGGGCGCGGTGCTCGCGGGCGCCGATGCGCCGACCGAGGCCGCCGCCGCCGAATACGGCCGCCGGATCGGCACCGCATTCCAGATCATGGACGACTGGCTCGACTATGCCGGCACCGCCGAGGCGATGGGCAAGAATGCCGGCGACGACCTGCGCGAAGGCAAGCCGACACTGCCGCTCATCTATCTGATCGAACGCGGCACGCCCGAACAGTCGGCACTCGCACGCGAGGCGATCGAACAGGGCGGCACCGATCGCTTCGACACGATTTTCGAAGCGATCACGCGCTCGGGCGCGCTCGATCACACGCTCGAATGCGCACGTCAGGAAGCGCAGGCGGCGGCAGCAGCGATTGCCGCGTTCCCCGATTCGATCTACAAGGAAAGCCTGCTCGGGTTGTGCTCGTACTCGACGTCGCGGCAGTCATGAACACGCCGCGAACGGGAAGCGATGCTCTGTCTCGAAAATTTTCTTCGTCAAAGTATTCCCTTTTAGAAAAAACATCGTTATAGTTACGTTCTTGCTTGAGACGACGCAGAAATCTTCACGAAGACGGCGAAGTCCGAAGAGCAAAAATCGGGGTGTAGCTTAGCCTGGTAGAGCGCTACGTTCGGGACGTAGAGGCCGGAGGTTCGAATCCTCTCACCCCGACCAGATTTAAAAAAACCGTGCACCGTGTGCACGGTTTTTTTTCGTCCGGCCGCCGCGAACCCCTTGTATCGTGCGCGACACATCGCGGTCGCCGGCCTCTGCTATATTTCCCCCATCCCTGTCCTTCACTGCCCTTTCCAACGCGTGGACCAAATTCCCTTATGGGCGCAAATCGGCGCCGTCTTCCTGCTTCTCCTCTGTTCCAGCTTCTTTTCCATTTCCGAGACCGCGATGATGGCGCTCAATCGCCATCGGTTGAAGCATCTCGCCGGCCAGGGCGCACTCGGCGCGAAAACCACGCAGGGGCTGCTCACGCGCACTGACTTGCTGCTCAGCGTGATCCTGATCGGCAACAACCTGTTCAACACGATCATCCCGGTCCTCACGACGTCGCTCGCGCTCCATACGTTCGGCCGCAACAACCTCGCGCTGTCGATCGCGACCGGCGTCGTCGCGTTCCTGATCATCGTGTTCGCGGAAATCGCGCCGAAGATCGTCGGCGCGACGTTCCCCGAACGCATCGCGCTGCCGGCGAGCCTCGTGATCGCCCCGCTGATGCGCGTGTTCAAGCCGGTCGTCTGGTTCGTCAATGCGCTCGCGAACGGCGTGCTGTGGGTGCTGCGCATCAACACGAAGAAGGGCCGCGACCAGCGGATGTCGGCCGACGAGCTGCGGGCCATCGTGCTCGAATCGAGCAGTTTCATGCCGACCAAGCACCGCAGCATCCTGCTCAACCTGTTCGACCTCGAGAACATCACGGTCGACGACGTGATGGTGCCGCGCCGCCAGATCGAGTCGCTCAACTTCTACGCGCCGCTCGACGACATCCTGCATCAGCTCGAAACCTGCTACCACAACCGCCTGGTCGTCTACGAAGGCGACATCGACAAGGTGCTCGGCGTGCTGCACGTGCGCAAGACGCTCACCGGGCTGCACAACCAGGATTTCGACCGCGAGACGCTGCGCGCGCTGCTCGCCGAACCGTACTACGTGCCGTCCGGCACGCCGGTGGTCCAGCAGCTCCAGTTCTTCCAGGAAACGCGGCAGCGCACCGCGCTCGTCGTCAACGAGTACGGCGAACTCGAAGGGCTCGTCACGCCCGAAGACATCATCGAGGAGCTGATCGGCGAATTCACGACGTCGATGCCGCGCAGCGAACGCGCGGGCGGCTGGGACGAGAACGGCGAATGCATCGTCTCGGCCAGCATGCCGCTGCGCGAACTGAACCGCTGGCTGCACCTGAAACTGCCGACCGACGGGCCGAAGACGCTGAACGGACTGGTGCTCGAGATCCTCGAGGAAATTCCGGAAGACGACGTGTGCCTGAAAATCGGCGACGTGATGCTCGAGGTGATGCGCAGCGACGATCAGGCAGTACGCACCGTCAAGCTCTTCAAGCCGCGCGGCACGCGTACCGCACGTACCGCCACGCGCTAACCGAACGGCCGACTGCCAGCGCCGCCCGCGACGCGCGATCATCTGCGCATCACGGTCAACAGGCGGCCCGCGTGCCGGCTCACATGCATTTCCCTTCCCCCGGGGCGCCGCTGCACATGCAGTCGCCGCCCGCGCATTCCGACGCGCCAGCGGCCGCGCCCCATGCACTCGATGCGGCGCAGCTCGACGATGCCCCCGCCGTACGCCTGCTGACGGATACGCTACACGCGGCGCGTGTGCGCGACGCGTCGGACATCCACGTCGAGCCATTCGAGGCCGGCTGGCGCATCCGTCTGCGCATCGACGGCGTGCTGCATGAACATGCGCGCCCACCGCTGCACCTGCGCGATGCGCTCGTCACGCGGATCAAGGTGCTCTCGCGCATGGACATCGCCGAGCGGCGGCTTCCGCAGGACGGCCGGCTGCGCATCGCGATCGACGGCGGCACGCGCGGCGACTACCGCGTCAGTTCGCTGCCCACGCTGTTCGGCGAAAAGCTCGTGCTGCGGCGGCTCGAAACGCTGCCGCCCGATCTCACGCTTGCCAACCTCGGCTTCGACGCGCGGCAGGCCGCCGCGATGGAGGCCGCGATCCGCGCGCCGCATGGCCTCGTGCTCGTCACGGGCCCGACCGGCAGCGGCAAGACGCTGTCGCTCTACTGCGCGCTGCAGATGCTCGATCGCGACGCGCACAACGTCTGCACGGTGGAAGATCCCGCCGAAATCCAGCTCGACGGGATCAACCAGGTGGGAGTCGCCGACAAGGCGGGGCTCACGTTCGCGACGGCGCTGCGCGCGCTGTTGCGGCAGGACCCGGACGTCATCATGGTCGGCGAGATTCGCGATGCGGAGACGGCCGATGTCGCGATCAAGGCCGCGCAGACGGGCCATCTCGTGCTGTCGACGCTGCACACGAACGACGCGCCGGCCGCCGTCGCGCGGCTGCTCGACATCGGCGTCGCGCCATACAACCTCGCGGCCGCACTGCACCTCGTCACCGCGCAGCGTCTCGTCCGGCGCCTGTGCGTCGCGTGCCGCGTGCATTCGGACGCATCGGCGCACGTACTGCGGGAAGCCGGCTGCGACCCGGCGGCGCTGGCAGCCGGATGGCGGCCGTTCGTCGCGCGCGGCTGTTCCGCCTGTCACGGCATCGGCTATCGCGGCCGCATCGGCCTGCATCAGACGATGCCGGTATCACCCGGGCTGGCCGAGCGCATCGTCGCGCGTGCGAGTGTGGGCGAGCTCGCGCAATGCGTGGCGGCCGAGGGCGTGCGCACCCTGCGCAACGCGGCATTCGCGCGCGTCCTGGACGGCACGACGAGCATCGCGGAAGCCGTCGCCGCCACCCCCGCGGTGTGAGCATGCGCACGCCACCGCGCGAAACCCGCTTTGCATGGCGCGGCCGCCATCGCGACGGTTCGCCCCGCCGCGGGACCGTCATCGCCTTCGACGCCACGGCCGCACGCGCCACGCTCGCGCGCGACGGCATCGCGGTACTGTCGCTCGACCTTCGTGGGCCGGCCCGTCCGCCTGCGGCGGCCGCGCGTGACATCACACGCTTCACGCGCCAGCTCGCGAGCCTGCTGCAGGCCGGCCTGCCGCTCGCGCCGTCGCTCGAAATGCTCGCGCGCACCCGCACACGCGACGGCGTGCCCCGCATCGCCGCAGGGCTCGCCCGCGAGATCGTCGGCGGCCAGCGCTTCGCCGATGCGCTCGCACGCTATCCATCGCAATTCGGCACGCTGTATCGCCAGTTGATCGAGGTCGGCGAGGCGTCCGGTTCGCTCGGCATCGTGCTGACGCGGATTGCGGAACACCGCGAGCGCGCCGATGCGCAATGGCGCAAGCTGCGTGCCGCGCTCGCGTATCCGGCCGCCGTCATCCTGTTCGCACTTGCGATCTCCGCAGCATTGATGGTGTGGGTCGTGCCGACCTTCCGGCAGATCTTCGACGGCTTCGGCGCCGCCCTGCCCGCGCCGACCCGCGCACTGCTCGCGCTGTCCTCCGCGCTGTCGGCATGGGGCGGCGTACTCCTGGCCGGTGCGGCCGCCACGGGGCTCGCCGCACAGCACGCGCTTCAGCGCTCGGCCGCGCTACGCCATGCGCTCGCACGGCGCCTGCTGCGCGCGCCGTTCGCGGGCAGCGCGCTGGCACGGTTCGCGGCCGCACGCTGGTGCCGGTCGCTGGCGACCCTGCTCGGCGCCGGCGTGCCGCTCGCCGATGCGTTCGCCACGCTCGAGCGCACCGCCGGCCATCCGGTGTTCGCGCACGCCACCGCGCACATCGCCGCACGCGTGCTGCGCGGCGTGCGTCTGGCCGATGCGATGCATTCGGCTGGCTGCTTTCCGGACGACGTCGTGCAACCAATTGCCGTCGCCGAGGAAACCGGTGCGCTCGACACGATGCTCGCCGACATCGCCGCATTGTGCGAACGCCAGCTCGACGCGCGTCTCGATACGCTCGCGGCGCTGGGTGAACCGTTGATCGTGATCGTCCTGGGCGCACTCGTCGGCGGCCTCGTGATCGCGATGTACCTGCCGATCCTTCAGCTCGGCAACGTGGTGTAGCATCGCAACCGATTCTGTCGCCTTTTAGTCCAACCTCGAGCCTCATGACGCCAGCGCCCCTGTCCGCCGTATCCGATTCGCCCGAGAGCACGCTGCTCGCGCTGGCGATGCTGCCGCCCGCGCTGCAGTATGCGTTAGCGGTCGTCATCGGCCTTTGCATCGGCAGTTTCCTGAATGTGGTCGTGCACCGGTTGCCCGTGATGATGCAGCGCGCGTGGCAGGCCGAGATCGCCGAAGCGACCGGCGCCGCGGGCGCCCCGCCCAACGACGGTTATCCGCCACGCTACGATCTGTGGCGCCCGCGCAGCGCCTGCCCGCACTGCGGCCACGTGTTGCGCGCCTGGGAAAACGTTCCGCTCCTTAGCTACCTGATGCTGCGCGGACGCTGCCGGCGCTGCGGCCACCCAATCGGTATCCGCTATCCGCTCGTCGAACTCGCGTGCGCACTGCTCGCGGCCGGCTCGCTCGCGGCGTTCGGCCCGACCGTCGCCGCGTTCGCCGCGTTCGCGCTGTGCGCGGCGCTGCTCGCGATGAGCGCAATCGATATCCGGACCGGCTACCTGCCCGACTCGATGACGCTGCCATTGCTGTGGGCCGGGCTCGTGCTGAACCTCGGCGGCACTTTCACGTCGCTGCGCTCGGCCGTGATCGGCGCGATGGCCGGCTACCTGTTCCTGTGGTCGATCTACTGGCTGTTCAAATGGCTGCGCGGCATCGAGGGCATCGGTTTCGGCGACCTGAAGCTGCTTGCCGCGCTCGGCGCATGGATGGGCTGGGCCGCACTGCCGCAAGTCGTGCTGTTCGCGGCGGTGACCGGCGCGGTCGTCGGGCTCGTCGCGACCTGGCGCGGCCGCATGCGCTTCGAGGAGCCGATCCCATTCGGCCCGTTCCTCGCGGCCGGCGGCGTCGCCACGCTGTTTTTCGGCACCCCTTTCTATGCGGCGCTCGGAGGCTGACATGTTTTCAGTAGGACTCACGGGCGGCATCGGCAGCGGCAAGACGACCGTTGCCGACCTGTTCGGCGCCCGTGGCGCATCGCTCGTCGATACCGACCTGATTGCCCACCGCATCACCGCGCCGGGCGGCCTCGCGATGCCGGCGATCGAGCAGGCCTTCGGTCAGGGCTTTGTGGCCGCCGACGGCTCGCTCGATCGCGCGAAGATGCGCACGCTGATCTTCAGCGACGACGACGCGCGCCGGCGCCTCGAAGCGATCACGCATCCGCTGATCCGCGCGGAGACCGATCGCGAGGCGCGCGAAGCACGGGGCCCGTACGTGATGTTCGTCGTGCCGTTGCTCGTCGAGTCGGGCACCTGGAAGGCGCGCAGCAATCGTGTGCTCGTCGTCGACTGCCCGGTCGAAACGCAGATCGCGCGCGTGATGCGACGCAACGGTTTCACGCGCGAACAGGTCGAAGCGATCATCGCGCGCCAGGCGACGCGCGAAGCGCGCCTCGCGGCGGCCGACGATGTGATCGTCAACGACGCGGTCACGCCCGACGCGCTCACCGCCCAGGTCGATGCACTGCACCAACGCTATGTCGGATTCGCGGCCGCCGCGCACTGAGCCTCGCACGCAATCGTGATGGTGTACGAAATTGGCGCGTTGCTAGGGTAGAGAGGGGGCATTAGAATGTCCTTCATTGTTTCAATCCCTACCCAAGAGGCGAGCGCGCTTGATTCTTTACGAGTATCCGTTCAACGAGCGAATTCGCACGCTGTTGCGTCTCGAAGATCTGTTCGAGCGCTTCGCGTTCTTTTTGGCTCAGGAGGACCCGCGTGAGCACCACGTCGCGCTGACGACGCTGTTCGAGATCGCCGAGGTAACGGGCCGCGCGGACCTGAAATCGGATCTGATGAAGGAGCTCGAACGTCAACGCCAGACGCTCGCCCCCTTTCGCGGCAATCCGGGCATCGAGCAGAATGCGCTCGAGGCCGTGCTCGGCGAAATCGAGCAGACGCTCGCGAATCTCGCGCAGATGCAGGGCAAGACCGGCCAGCATCTCGTCGACAACGAGTGGCTCGCCAGCATCCGCAGCCGCGCGGTGATTCCGGGCGGCACGTGCAAGTTCGACCTGCCGTCATACTATGCGTGGCAGCAATGGCCCGCCGAGCAGCGTCGCCAGGACATCGCGAAGTGGATCCTGCCGATGCTGCCGTTGCGCGACGCCGCGGCGATCGTACTGCGGCTCGCGCGCGAATCGGGTCAGGCGTCGAAGGTCATGGCGATGCAGGGCAGCTACCAGCAGATGCTGTCCGGGCGCAGCTATCAGTTGATGCAGGTGCGGGTGCCGCCGGAGTTGCGCGTGATTCCCGAGGCGAGCGCCAACAAATACATGCTATGGGTACGGTTCACCATGCAGGACGGCGACGTGCGGCCGCGTGCGGTGGACATCGACGTGCCGTTCCATCTGACCCTGTGTAATCTGTAACGGCCGCGTGCCGGTTCAACGCTTTCGTATGACTACCGTTGTGAAATGTCCGTCGTGCGGCGCAGAAGTGCGCTGGACGCCTGAAAACAAGTTCCGTCCCTTCTGCTCGGCCCGCTGCAAGCAGTTCGACCTTGGCGCATGGGCCGCGGAAAAGTATCGGATCGGCGGCGCCTCCGACGAGGGTCCGTCGTCGGAAGAGGACGGCACGGACAACCGCCGCGACAGCTGAGCGGCGCGCGGTGCCGCCGCCCACTGATATGGCCCGCGTTTCAGGCGGGCCGCCACAGCGTCATTGCGACGCCGCTTCCTTCTCGAGCAGTTCGAGCACCGGCAGCGCCGCCGGCAACAGCGGCGCGACCTCGACCGGCAGTTGCTGCCATACGAACGCCTGCCCTTCCTTGCTGTGCGGCTCGCCCGTCCAGCCCGTCACCTTGCAGAAATAGAGCCGCACGTACGCGTGCGGATAATCGTGCTCGAGCGTGTGCCATCGGTGGCTGGCCGTGACTTCGATGCCGAGTTCCTCGTGCAGCTCGCGCGCCAGCGCGTCCTCGACGCTTTCGCCGGCCTCCAGCTTGCCGCCCGGAAACTCCCAGTAACCTTCGTACGGCTTGCCCTGCAGGCGTTGTGCGAGCAGATAGCGCCCGTCCGGCTGCACCATCACGCCGACCGCGACTTCCGTCACCTTGCGGCCGTCCGGCGCCCGCACGGCGCCCTGTGCCAGATCCGCGCTCATGCCTGCTCCTTGCGACCCGACCAGTCACGCGCGAACTGCCACGCGACGCGGCCCGAGCGCGAACCACGCTCGAGCGCCCATACGAGCGCGTCGCCGCGTGCCGTCTCGATCTCCGTATCCGGGCAGCCGAAGTGACGCAGCCAGTGCGCGACGATGTCGAGGTAGTCGTCCTGCTTGAACGGATAGAAGCTGACCCACAGGCCGAAGCGCTCCGACAGCGAGATCTTCTCCTCGACGACTTCGCCAGGGTGAATCTCGCCGTCCGGCAGATGCTTGTACGACTCGTTGTCGCTCATGTACTCGGGCAGCAGATGGCGGCGGTTCGACGTCGCGTAGATCAGCACGTTGTCCGACTGCGCGGCGATCGACCCGTCGAGCGCGACCTTCAGCGCCTTGTAGCCCGATTCGCCGTCCTCGAACGACAGGTCGTCGCAAAACACGATGAACCGCTCCGGACGCTGCGAGATCAGGTCGACGATGTCGCCGAGATCGTGCAGGTCGTCCTTGTCGACTTCGATCAGGCGCAGCCCGTCGTTCGCGTACGCATTCAGGCACGCCTTGATCAGCGACGACTTGCCGGTACCGCGTGCGCCGGTCAGCAGCACGTTGTTGGCCGGCTTGCGCTGTACGAACTGCCGCGTGTTCTGATCAATCAGCGCTTTCTGGCGGTCGATGTTGTGCAAGTCGCCGAGCGTGATCGACGACACGGCCGGTACCGGCTGCAGGTAACCGCGCCCCTGGCGCTTGCGCCAGCGGAACGCGTGCGCCGCGTTCCAGTCGATGGCCGCCGGTGCGGGCGGCAGCATCCCTTCGAGACGGCCGAGCAGCGCTTCCGCGCGCGTCAGAAACTGTTCAAGCTTGTCCATGTCGTTCGAGCGCTCCCGATCAGGAGCGGTAATCCGCGTTGATGCTCACGTAATCGTGCGACAGGTCGCACGTCCAGACGGTGGCCTGCGCGTCGCCACGGCCGAGCAGCACGCGGATCGTGATCTCGCTCTGCTTCATCACGCGCTGGCCGTCCTCTTCCTGGTAGGCCGGGTTGCGGCCGCCCGCCTTCGCGACGAGCACGTCGTCCAGATAGAGGTCGATCTTGCCGACGTCGAGATCCGCGACGCCCGCATAGCCGATCGCCGCGAGAATCCGGCCCAGGTTGGGGTCGGATGCGTAGAAGGCCGTCTTTACGAGCGGCGAATGGCCGATCGCGTACGCGATCTGGCGGCATTCGGCGACGCTCTTGCCGCCTTCGACCTGCACCGTCATGAATTTCGTCGCGCCTTCGCCGTCGCGCACGATCAGTTGCGACAGCACCTGCGCGACTTCCGTCACCGCGTCGCGCAGCGCTGCATAGGCCGGCGAATCGGTCGACGTGATCGCCGGCAGCGTGCTCTTGCCCGATGCGATCAGGATGAACGAGTCGTTCGTCGACGTGTCGCCGTCGATCGTGATGCAGTTGAACGAGCGATCGGCGACTTCCTTCACGAGCGTGTCGAGCACCGGCTGCGCGACGTTCGCATCGAACGCGAGAAAGCCGAGCATCGTCGCCATGTTCGGCTTGATCATGCCCGCGCCCTTGCTGATGCCCGTCAGCGTGACCGTGTGGCCGTCGATCGTCACCTGGCGCGACGTCGCCTTCGGCAGCGTGTCGGTCGTCATGATCGCCTGCGCGGCGTCGAACCAGTTCGCGGCGTTGCGGTTCGCGAGCGCAGCCGGCAAGCCGGCCTTCAGACGATCGATCGGCAGCGGCTCGAGAATCACGCCGGTCGAGAACGGCAGCACCTGCGCCGGCTCGATGCCCGCGAGACGCGCGAGTTCCGTACACGTTTCACGGGCGTTCACGAGGCCCGGCTCGCCGGTGCCCGCGTTCGCATTGCCCGTATTCACGACCAGCGCGCGGATGCCCGCGCCGCCCGCGCGCACCTTCGCCAGGTGCTCGCGGCAGACGGTGACCGGCGCTGCGCAGAAACGGTTTTCGGTGAACACGCCCGCGACCGTCGCGCCTTCGTCGACGGAGATGACCAGCACGTCCTTGCGATTCGGCTTGCGGATGTTCGCTTCCGCCCAGCCGAGCGTGACGCCGGCGACGGGATGCAGTTGGGCGGGATCGATCGACGGAAAATTGACAGCCATGGGGCACACCTGCCGGATGGAAAATGCCGGCACGCGCCGGCATCGATTGGAAGAACCGGCGGCCGCACGCGCGGGCCGCCACAACTCACATCACTGACTCGAAGCTGCGAACGACGCGGCACGCGTGACGCGCGCCGCCGCCGATCATGACAGCTTCCCGTGACATTGCTTGTACTTCTTGCCGCTGCCGCACGGACACGGGTCGTTGCGGCCGACCTTCGGCATTTCGCCGCCGGGGCCGCTGTGCGTCATCGCGCTGCCGACCATGTCGGCCGTCGCCGTGGCCGCCGCGGCTGCCGTGACGTTCGCCACCGGTGCACCGGCCTCCGCGTAGTCGGCGTGCTGGTATTCGACGTTCTCGAGATGACCGCCGCGCTCCTCGATCTGCTCGGCCGCCTCTTCCAGCTGCTCCGGCGACTGGATCTGCACGTTCATCACGATGCGCGTGACTTCCTGCTTGATCGCGTCGAGCATCGCGGCGAACAGCTCGAACGCCTCGCGCTTGTACTCCTGCTTCGGGTTCTTCTGCGCATAGCCGCGCAGGTGGATGCCCTGGCGCAGGTGGTCGAGCGCTGCGAGGTGCTCGCGCCACAGGCGGTCGACCGTCTGCAGCATCACCGAGCGCTCGAATGCGCTGAACGATTCGCGGCCGACCATCGCGACCTTCGCCTCGTACTGCTCGTCGGCGGCCGTCATCACGGCGTCGAGGATCTCCTCGGCGGTGATCGACGACGACTCGTTCACCATTTCCTGGATCGCGAGATCGAGCTGCCAGTCGTTGCGCAGCGCTTCCTCGAGCTCGGGCACGTCCCACTGCTCTTCGATGCTGCCTTCCGGCACGAACTGGCGGACGACTTCGGTGATCACGCCGTGACGCATCGCGGTGATCGTCTCGGTGATGTCGTGCGCTTCCAGCAGCTCGTTGCGCTGCTGGTAGATCACCTTGCGCTGGTCGTTCGACACGTCGTCGTATTCGAGCAGCTGCTTGCGGATGTCGAAGTTGCGCGCCTCGACCTTGCGCTGCGCCGATTCGATCGACCGCGTGACGATGCCCGCCTCGATCGCCTCGCCTTCCGGCATCTTCAGGCGATCCATGATCGAGCGCACGCGGTCGCCCGCAAAGATGCGCAGCAGCGGGTCGTCGAGCGACAGGTAGAAGCGCGACGAGCCCGGATCGCCCTGGCGGCCCGCACGGCCGCGCAGCTGGTTGTCGATCCGTCGCGATTCGTGGC
The DNA here is from genome assembly GCF_016759955.1 of Burkholderia sp. KCJ3K979. Taxonomy (NCBI): domain Bacteria; kingdom Pseudomonadati; phylum Pseudomonadota; class Betaproteobacteria; order Burkholderiales; family Burkholderiaceae; genus Burkholderia; species Burkholderia sp. KCJ3K979. Next base: position 2,602 of record NZ_JACFYV010000178.1, on the reverse strand, counting down.
GCTCGGTGCCGATGATGTGCAGACCGCCCGCGGCTTTCACTTCCTCGTGCAGCGTTTCCCACTCGTCGTGCAATTTCTGGATGCGGCGCGCCTTTTCGTCGGCCGGGATCGCATCGTCGGCCTCGATGAACGCCGCCTGCTTCTCCGCGTTGCCGCCGAGCACGATGTCGGTACCGCGGCCGGCCATGTTGGTCGCGATCGTGATGCGCTTCGGACGGCCGGCTTCCGCGACGATCGCCGCTTCACGCTCGTGCTGCTTCGCGTTCAGCACTTCGTGCGGCAGCCCGGCCTGCTTCAGCAGGTGCGACAGCAGTTCGGAGTTCTCGATCGACGTCGTGCCGACCAGCACCGGCTGGCCACGCTCGTAGCAGTCGCGGATGTCGCGGATCACCGCGTCGTAGCGCTCCTTGGCCGTCTTGTAGATCTGGTCCTGCTTGTCGATCCGCTTCGGCGGGCGGTTGGTCGGGATCACGACCGTCTCGAGACCGTAGATCTCGTTGAATTCGTACGCTTCGGTGTCCGCGGTACCGGTCATGCCAGCCAGCTTCGCGTACATCCGGAAGTAGTTCTGGAACGTGATCGACGCGAGCGTCTGGTTCTCGCTCTGGATCTTCACGTGCTCCTTCGCCTCGACCGCCTGGTGCAGGCCGTCCGACCAGCGGCGGCCGGCCATCAGGCGGCCCGTGAATTCGTCGACGATGACCACTTCGCCGTTCTGCACGACGTAGTGCTGATCCTTGTGGAACAGCGTGTGGGCGCGCAGCGCCGCGTACACGTGGTGCATCAGCGTGATGTTCTGCGGCGCGTACAGGCTTTCGCCCTCGCCGATCAGGCCCCATTCGGCGAGCAGACGCTCGGCCTTCTCGTGGCCCGATTCCGTCAGGAACACCTGGCGCGCCTTCTCGTCGAGCGTGTAGTCGCCGGGCTTCTCGACGCCCGTGCCGTCGGCCTTCTCCTCGCCGATCTGGCGCTCGAGCAGCGGCGGCAGTGCGTTCATCCGCACGTACAGCTCGGTGTGATCCTCGGCCTGGCCCGAAATGATCAGCGGCGTACGCGCTTCGTCGATCAGGATCGAGTCCACTTCGTCGACGACCGCGAAGTTCAGGGCCCGCTGCACGCGCGCGTCGGTCTCGTAGACCATGTTGTCGCGCAGGTAGTCGAAGCCGAATTCGTTGTTCGTGCCGTACGTGATGTCCGCCGCGTAGGCCTGCTGCTTCTGGTCGTGCTCCATGCCGGACAGGTTGATGCCGACCGACAGACCGAGGAAGTTGTAGAGGCGCGCCATCCATTCGGCGTCGCGCTGCGCGAGGTAATCGTTGACGGTCACGACGTGCACGCCGCGGCCGGCCAGCGCATTCAGGTACACGGGCAGCGTCGCGACGAGCGTCTTGCCTTCGCCGGTGCGCATTTCCGCGATCTTGCCGTAGTGGAGCACCATGCCGCCGATCATCTGCACGTCGAAGTGCCGCATCTTCAGCACGCGACGGCTCGCTTCGCGACAGACCGCGAAGGCCTCGGGCAGCAGCTTGTCGAGCGACTCGCCGGCCGCGACCCGCTGGCGGAATTCGTCCGTCTTGCCGCGCAACTGGTCGTCCGTCAGCTTCTCGATCTGCGTTTCGAGCGCATTGATCGTCGCGACGGTCTTTTGGTATTGCTTGACGAGCCGCTGGTTGCGGCTGCCAAAAATTTTCTGGAGAAAACCGGTTGTCATCGGATCGGATCCTGCGTCGCAGCACCGGCGCCCGGCGCGTGTTGCGCGCCCCGGCGCCCGAGCCTCGGCGGCTTAGCGAATTAGTGGACTCAAACGTCGAATTTTAGCACGCGGGGACGCGTGCGCCTGCGTCCCGGCCGGACGGGCATCGCGCGCCGCGGCCGGGCGGGCGGAGCCGAAAGCCGCCCGTGCACAGGCGGGCGCGGGTACAATCGGCTGCACCGTCCGCGCGCGTGCGCGCTCGAAGAAAGCCTCGATGAACCGATTTTCCAAGCGTTTCGGCCCGCTCGCCGCCTATCGCCCGCAACCCGTGTCCGAAGTGCTCGGCCGTACCGACGCTTTCGCGGCGCTGCGCGCGGGTGTCGAGCAGATCGCGTCGCTGCAGCGCGACCTGGGCGCATGCCTGCCCGACTATCTGGCGAATCACGTCGAGCCGGGCTTCATCAAGGACGGCACCCTGACCCTCTTTGCCGCGCACAATGCGCTGGCCGCGCGGCTGCGGCAGGTGGAGGTGCGGCTGCTCGGCGACCTCCAGAAACGCGGCTGGCCCGTGACGACGCTGCGCGTGCGCGTGCGGCCGAAGGACGCGCCGGACCCGCCGCACGTGAAGCAGGCGCGGATGACCTCGGCCGGCGCCGCCGCGCTGCGCGACCTCGCCGACCACCTCGAGCCGTCGCCGCTGCAGGCCGCGCTCGCGCGGATGGCGGCACGGCACGGCGCGAAGCCGCGTTGACCGCACCGGTCATCGGCGGCCGCCAGCCAACAAAATCTATGGTCAGCCCGATTTTTGCAAGCGAGGCAGTGTTGACCTAAAGTGGACTTGCTCGAATCTATCCGGGGTCGTGGATGGAGTGATCCAGCCCCATGATGGGAGCCGCGCCGGGCAAACCT